>NZBD01000010.1 GCA_002687735.1 Candidatus Iainarchaeum sp.
AGCTAGTGCATTTTGGGTTTTTTCAACAATTTTTTCAGGCTCGCCTATTTCATGCAGAGTTCTGAATGAAAAAACAAAATCAACTTCTTTAGGAAACTCAGATTCAAGAGCATCTCCCAATACACTTTCATCAGGTGGCTTTTCAGGAGCCAAAAGATCAACACCAATTGTGTGTATTTGTTCACCAAACTTCTTTTTCAAATCAGCAAGAAAACCTCCATTTCCACAGCCCAAATCCATTATTTTTACAAAAACCTTGTCTTTAAGGCGCTTCTCTATGAGATCTTCAATTTTCTCCTTAAAACCCATGTTCTGGAAGAACGAATTGTACTGTTCCAGAGAGTTTTCTACCTCAGTAACCCCGAGAGTGTACTTTTCAACATATTTCTTTACAACTTCTTTTCGCATGAAAAAAAATGGGTTCATAAGGTTTAAATACTATGGGCGGGGCTATTATTAGAACAGCCCGAGTTTCGGCTCGGGAGAGCGACGGTTACCCCAACAAAGTTGGGATAAGCCACTTTTCCTTTGATTCCTCATTTTAATTTTTTCCCGATTTTTTGAAACCGAAAGTAAGGTTTATATTCATTCCATTCTATTATTCTGAAGGGTCATTTGAGCACAAAAAAACCTGGAAAATTCTTAACAGACATAGTTTCTATTTCTGATTTTTCAAAAAAAGACATTGAACTTGTTCTTGAAAAAGCAGCAGAACTTGAGAAAATGCCTTGGCAAAAAAAGCAAAAAATACTTGATGGAAAAGTAATTGCTTCACTATTTTTTGAACCTTCAACACGAACAAGGTTAAGTTTTGAAACTGCAATTCAGAACCTCGGAGGCCGAGTAATAGGTTTTGCTGATGCAGGAGTTTCCAGTTACAAAAAAGGAGAAACTCTGAGCGATACAATAAATATTCTTGATAAGTACGCTGATGCAATAGTAATGAGACACTTTATTGAGGGGGCAGCAAGAAGGGCTGCAGAGGTAACAAACAAACCAGTGATTAATGCAGGAGACGGGGCTAATCAGCATCCAACTCAAACACTTCTTGATCTTTACACAATGAAAAAAGAATTTGGAAAAATTAGCGGATTGACAATCTCAATAGCCGGAGATTTGAAATACGGAAGAACAGTACATTCGTTAATGTATGCACTTGCAAAGTTTGACAATGTGAAAGTTTACTTAATTTCCCCGGAATCATTGAAAATGCCGGAGCATATTATAGAAGATACTAAAGGTAAGCTTAAAATTTTTGAAACAACAAAACTTGAAAAGTATTTACCAAAAACAGATGTGCTTTATTCAACAAGGATTCAAAAAGAAAGGTTTCCGGATGAAGTTGAATATGAAAAAGTGAAGAATGCTTACATTATAACAACAAAAGTTGTTGCAAAAGGAAAAAAAGGAATGAAACTAATGCACCCGCTTCCAAGGGTTAATGAAATCACTACCGCAGTTGATAAAACAGATTCTGCAATTTACTTTGAACAGGCAGCAAACGGAGTTCCGGTAAGAGAAGCGCTCTTAACACTTCTCAATGGGGTGAAGAAATGAAAAAAACTGAACAAGTGCTACCGAAGGTGCACACCTCTCACGCGGAGGTGTCCGCGTAGTGACAAAGGAAATTAGAATCCAACCAATAAAGAACGGCACAGTAATAGACCACCTTAATGTTGGAAGCGTTTACAAAATTTTACAGGTATTAGATCTTAGTGAGTTTGCTTTAACAGCGGCAATGAATGTTGAAAGCAGAAAGCTTGGGAAAAAGGATATTCTGTTTATTGAAGGAAAAGAACTTGATGATAAGGAATTAAGCAAAATCGCACTTATTGGAAAAGGAGCCTCTGTAAACATGATAAAAGGATCAGAAATAAAGAAAAAATTCCAGCTGGGTTACCCAAAAAAAGCAGAAGCAATCATAAAATGCATAAACCCTAAATGTGTAACCAATTCAGAACCATTAGACACAAAATTTGATGTGAAACAGGATCCATTAGAAGCAACTTGTTACTATTGTGAAACAAGAATGAACGAAAACGAAATAGTTGAATCAATAAAAAAGTGATTCGCATGCTTAAAACAAAATTCTGCAAACTAAACCTAAACAACCCAACCAGACTTGCTTCCGGAATAATGGGAGTAAATGCAGGCCAGCTTATCAGAGTAGCAAAAGAAGGAGCTGGAGCTGTAACAATGAAAAGTATAGGCCCTAAGGAAAGAAAAGGCCACAAAAACCCTGCAGTGATTGAATGGAATCATGGTTTATTGAACGCAGTTGGTTTGCCAACTCCGGGGTATAAGAATACTGAAGAAGAATTTGAGGAATTGAAAGCACTGAAAAAAATCAGGGTTCCGCTTATTGCAAGCATTTATGGAAGCAAAGCAAGTGAATTTTTGGAAGTAGCAGAATATGTTGCAGGAAAAAATCCGGACGCAATTGAATTAGACATTTCATGTCCTCACACAGAATGGGGTGGCACACAATTCGCATGTGATCCTGAAATATCTCACAAAATAGTTTCAGGTGTTAAAGATGTTGCGGGTAAAATTCCGATAATTGCAAAACTAACGCCTGCAGCAACTTCCCCTATTGCTGTCGGAGTTGCTTGTGAAGAAGCGGGAGCAGATGCAATATGCGCAGCCAATACAATGCCGGGAATGATAATTGATGTTGATGCACGCAAGCCAATTTTAGCTTTTAAGAAAGGCGGAATGTCTGGCCCTGCACTGAAGCCAATCAACATGAAAATTGTTTATGAACTTTATGGAAAAGTAAAAGTACCAATAATAGGAGAAGGAGGCATCACTAATGGAAAAGATGCACTCGAATATGTAATGGCTGGCGCCACTTTATGCGGAATAGGAAGCGCGGTTTACAAACACGGTTCAGGGGTTTTCAAAAAAACCACAAAAGAAATGGAACAATGGTTGAAGCAAAATGGTTATTCAAAGCTAAGTCAGGTTAGAGGTATTGCACATGAGTAAATGCAACTGGCCTTCTGAAACTAAAACAAGGATGGTTGAAATAGAAAAAATCCGCGAAGAATTCCCAGGAAATAAAACTTTTTTTATGAAAGAAGAACTTGAATTTGAACCAGGGCAGTTTGCAATGGTGTGGCTTCCCGGAGAAGATGAAAAACCAATTGCATTAGTTCCGAATGGAAAAAAATACTGCCTTAATATTGAAGGGAAAGGAGGAGCAACAAAAAAGATGCTGAAACTTAAGAAAGGCCAGAAGTTAGGGATTAGAGGGCCTTATGGAAAAGCATTTGCTTTGAAAGGAATCAAAAAGGCATGTATTGTTGCAGGCGGCGTGGGAATCGATTCAATAATTCTGCTTGCACAAAAACTTAAGGAACACAACGCAAAAGTGAAAATTATTCTCGGAGGAAGAAATAAAGAGAGGATTATTTTTGAAAAAGAACTCAAAAAAACAGGAGAAGTATACATAACAACTGATGATGGTTCTTACGGAGAAAAGGGTTTCAATGTGCAGGTTCTTGAAAGGCTCCTGAAAAAGGAGAAATTTGACCTTGTTTATGCTTGTGGTCCGGAAATAATGACTATTAATGCTTTGAAAGTAGCAAAGAAATACAAGGCCAACTTTGAGGGTTCTTTGGAAAGGTATATGAAATGCGGAATAGGAATTTGCGGCCAATGTGTAATAGATGATAAATTAGTTTGTAAAGACGGGCCAGTATTTTCAGAAAAAGAATTAAGCAAGATGAAAGAGTTTGGAAAATCAGCTTACTTGAAAAGCGGCAAGAAAGTTTCACTTAAAGATTACTATGCGTGGAGAGAAGAATGAATCTTGCGCTAATAAATGGAAAAGCTTTCATTAAAGGAAAACTCGTGAAAGCAAATATTCTTATTCAGGGAAAGAAAATCGAAAAAATTAGTGCTTCAAAAATCAAAGCAGATAAAGAAATTGATTGTAAAGGAAAAATAATTCTTCCAGGGGCAATAGATGTTCATGTTCATTTCAGGAGCCCTGGGTTTGAGTACAAAGAAGATTTTTTCACAGGTTCTTTAGCAGCATTGCACGGAGGAATAACAACTATAATGGACATGCCAAACACAAAACCGGTAACATCAACAGTAAAAGCGCTTGAAGCAAAAAGAAAACTTGTCAAAAAACACTGCTTAACAAATTTTGGAATTTACATGGCGGCACTCAACAATAATCTAAGCGAAATTTCTAAAGCAAAGAATCTTCGCGCAGTAAAATTGTATTATGGTTCAACCACCGGAAATATTTTAATGAATAAAAAAACAGCAATCGAAAAATTGTTCAAAACTGCAAAGAAAAAAGGATTTGTGGTAGCTGTTCATGCGGAAGATGAAGAAATAATGAAAGAGAATGAAAAAAAATTCAGAAAAAGTAAAGATCCTGCAATTCATGAAAAAATAAGAAACGAGGAAGCAGAAGCAAAAGCAATAAAGGAAGTGCTTTCAATTCAACAAAAAGCCGGGAACAAAATTCACATAGCTCATATTTCCTCAGAAAAAGGACTTAACCTTGTTAAAAAAGCAAAGAAAAGAAGAAACGGAAATAAAGTTACCTGTGAAGTAACACCCCACCACTTATTTTTGGATTCTTCAGATTACAAAAAGCTTGGAAACTTAATTAAGTGCAATCCTTCAATTAAAGGAGCAAAGCACAGGAAAGCACTCTTTAATGGTTTGAAGAACAAAGCAATAGATCTTGTTGCAACGGATCATGCACCACATTCTTTTAAGGAAAAAAAGCAAAGTTATGGAAAAAGCCCTTCTGGAATTCCCGGAGAGGAAACAATGCTGCCTCTTTTGCTTGATGCAGTAAACAAAAAACAAATTTCTTTGAAAAGGATTGTTGAAGCTGTTTCTGAAAAACCAGCACAAGTTTTTGGGTGGAAAAATAAAGGGTTCATTAAAACAGGGTTTGATGCTGATCTTGTAATTATCAATCCAACTGGAAAATATAAAGTGGAGAACAATAAATTGTTCACAAAAGCGGCTTATTCGCCCTGGAACGGGAAAACATTAAAAGGCAGGGTTGAAAATACTATTATAGGAGGCCAGGTTTTTGGATGAAGAACTAGCATTGAAATTGCACGAAATAGGCGCAGTGAAATTCGGATTGTTTACACTTAAGTCAGGGTTGAAAAGCCCTATTTACATAGACCTCAGAGTTTTGATTTCTTATCCTGAAGCATTGAAAATGGTTGGAAAAGCCCTTGGGGATAAAGTAGATGGATTGGATTTTGATTTAGTGGCAGGGATTCCTTTTGCAGCAATTGCAATAGCTACGGCTGTTTCACTTGAAAAGAACTGGAGAATGGTTTTTCCAAGAAAAGAACAGAAAGATTACGGAACAAAAGCAAAAGTTGAGGGAAAATACTCCAAAGGAGAAACCTGTTTAGTGATAGATGATTTGATTACTGATGGCGGAAGCAAATTTGAAGCAATAGCTCCGCTTGAAAAAGAAGGTTTGAAAGTAAAAGATGTTATTGTTCTTGTTGATAGAGAACAAGGCGGGAAAAAAACTTTATTAGATGAGGGTTATCATTTACATTCAGTTTTCAAAGTAACAGAATTACTGGAAATACTGCACAAGCATGAGAAGATTGAACAAATTTATTATGAAAGTGCAAAAGAATATTTTAAAGATCCTGAAAAGTGGCAAGAGGGGAAATGATAACGGAGTGAACAAAAAATGACTACAATAAAAATGAACAAAAGCATTGTTCCTGCATGCGATTTTGATTCAATCGAAGAATTTGAAAATCTCGTGAAAGAAACTGCTAATGTAAAAGGCATAGGGGCTTACAAAATAGGTTTTGAACTTGGATTAAAATATGGTTTGCCGAAAGTAGTTGATGTTGCACGAAAGCATACTGATAAGCCAATTATTTATGATCATCAGAAAGCAGCAACTGATGTTCCTTTTACCGGGGAAAAGTTTGCAAAAGTTTGTAAGGAAGCAGGAATTGACACAGTGATTCTTTTTCCGCAGGCTGGTCCGGAAACGGAAATCGCATGGATAAGAGCCTGTCTTAAAGAGAAATTAGGAGTTATTGTTGGCGGAGAAATGACCCATCCGGGTTACTTGGAAAGCGAGAATGGTTTCCTTCGGGATGATGCTCCTTTGAAAATGTATGAAGTTGCAATTCAGCAGGGAGTAACTGAATTTGTTGTTCCGGGAAATAAACCTGAAAAAATCCGGAAGTACAGGGAATTTTTTGATTCAAAAAAGATTGATGCAGTTCTTTATTCTCCTGGCTTAGTTGCTCAAGGAGGGTCTATTTCTGATTCCGGAAAAGCGGCAGGATCAAAATGGCACGCAATTGTAGGAAGAGGAATTTACCAAGCAAAAGATAAAAAGAAAGCAGCCGAAGAACTTTCAAGCCAATTGATGTAAAATTATGCCATTCAAGAGATTTAAAAAGTTTATAAGAGGCTTTGGAAAATCCGCTGAATCAAAACAATTTCTTCTGAAACTGGATCGGGAAGGAAAAGTTAATTCTAAAATAAGAAAATCATTAGATAACCTTTCAGATAAAGATTTGGAGAGCATTCTTCCGCATTTAATGAAAAAACTTGATTATACTAATACAAATGCAATCCGGTATGTTTTGAGTTTTATTGCAGCTTTGCCTGAAAAAAAGAGAACAAAATTTGAAGCTCAGATAAGATCTATGCCATATGAGCACTGGAGATATTACAGCATAGAAAAAGGAACAAGAGTAAAGGAATCTAATAATTATCCGACAGAAACTACAATTGATCTGAAAAACGTATATGTAGGCATAACTTTTGAAGGAGAAGTAACTCCTCAAATCCATGAGAAAATGAAATTATTAACTGAAGAACAGTACTTTGACATATTAACCAGTTTAAAAAAACGCTCGCGTGAGTTGGCAATAAAGTTTGCAAATTCAATGGCAAAAATAGACTTTGCAAGAAACAAGACAGCTAAACCAAAGAAATAACCTTTAAAAACCCCAAGAGCTTATTCTTTAGAATGAGTCCGGAAAGTAACTATTCCCAAAACTTAAAAGTCAAGACTATTGACATACTATCTGGAAAACTGATTGTAGTTCTGAACGAGCTTGATGCTAAGGAACTCGGAGTATTGCCGCTTGAAAGAGTTGAACTCACAAATCCCAGAAATAAAAAATCAGTAAACGCAGTTCTTGATATTACCGATACAATGATCGGTGAAAATGAAATAGGAATATTCAAGGACGTTCATAAAATTCTTAGCACTAAGGACGGGAGTATTGTGCAGGTACGCCCAAGCGGAAAACCAAGAAGTATTGAATTTATCAAGAAAAAAATGGATGGATATAAATTAAATCAGGATCAGTTAAAGCAAATAGTGAATGATATTGCATCCAACAAACTTAGTGAAATTGAAGCAACTGCATTTATAGCGGCAGTTTATATGAAAGGTTTTGATTTGGAAGAAACCGTATTCATGACAAAAGCACTAATTGAAAATGGAAAAACACTTGAGATTCCGAATGCTACAGTTGTTGATAAGCATTCAATCGGCGGAACAAATGGAAGAGCAACAATGATAATAGTTCCGATAATAGCCGCTGCAGGTCTTGCAATACCAAAAACAAGTTCAAGATCAATAACATCAGCATCAGGAACAGCGGATGCAATGGAAGTTCTTGCAAACGTTTCTCTTTCATTAAACAAAATAAGACAAGTTGTTGAAAAAACAGGCGGTTGCATTGCATGGGGCGGTGCGGTTGAGTTGGCTCCAGCAGATGATAAAATAATAAAAATTGAGTATCCTCTTTCATTAGATCCTGAAGGGCAAGTGATAGCAAGCGTAATGGCAAAAAAAGCAAGTGTGGGCGCAAAATTTGTTGTAATAGATTTGCCGGTTGGACCGTTTGTAAAAGTTCATTCAAGGGACTCTGCGGAAGTAATGGCTTTGAAGTTTATAGAAGTAGGAAAAAAACTGGGAATAAAAGTGGAAGTTGTTATTACTAATGGTTCAGAACCAAGCGGAAGAGCTTTTGGACCTAACCTGGAAGCAAAATATGCTTTGGAAATACTTGAAGGAAAATTCTTTGATAATTTAGGCCAAAAATCAGTTGAATTAGCAGGAGCATTGCTTGAATTAACAGGCCATGTTTCAAAAGGAAAAGGATTTGAAAAAGCACTTAATATTCTTGAATCGGGAGAAGCACTTGCAAAAATGAAAGAAATTATAAGAGCTCAAGGAGGGAAAATAGTTTCCTCTGACCAAATAGGCAAAGCTAAATTCAAGAAACTATTTGTTTCAAGGCATTCAGGAGAAATAAGTTCAATTAATGTTGGTTTACTGAATAAAGTTGCAAGAATAGCGGGAGCTCCTTCTCATAAAAAAGCTGGTTTAATGCTTAATGTTGAACAGGGAAGCAAAATAAGCAAAAACAAAGTTTTGTTTGAGATTCATGCAGAAAATAAGAGAAAATTGGATGCTGCTTATGATTTTGCAATGAGAAACCAGATTGTTTCATTAAAAAGAATTATTCTTGAGAAATTTTCTTGAAAACATTAACAAAATCCTCTGTTTCTAAAAGATTAGTTTTAAGATTTTCTAATTCAAGTTCAACACAAACCTGTGCCGGATCAACTTTCTTAAAATCTGATTTCATTGATTTTAAACAATTTTTAAGAGCATTTGAAAAGTTTTTGTTCTTATAACGAAAAACATTTTTTAGGAAAGCAATGAATTTTGGAAAATTTTTAATAGAAAAAGTTGAATTTTTTCTTTTCAGTTTTAACAAAGAGGAATAAGCCTCTGGTTTCGGAAAAAAAGCTCTGGGAGAAACATTCTGAATTACAATCTCAGGTTTGAAAAGCTGGTCAGTTAGTACTGAAAGGTAAGAGTATTCTTTAAAGCCCGGTTCTGCAATAAGCTTCTCAACAAATTCCCTTTGAAAAACCAATAATGCTAATTCAAAATCTTCTTTGAATAACCTGACCATAATGTCTCCTGAAATATTATACGGAGGCAAAGCAACGATTTTGTTGAATTTTGGTAATTTAACATCCAAAATATTTCCCTCTACTAATTCGAAATTTTTTTCTTTGGAAAACCTGGATTTTAAGATTTCTGTCATTTTTTCGTCTAACTCAATACCAACAACTTTACAGTGTTTAAGCAGTTCCTGAGTAAGCGAACCTGCACCAGAACCGATTTCCAGAACTACATCTGTTTTTTTGAGTTTGGCTTCAGAAACCATTTTTTCAATCAGGTTTTCATCAATAATAAAATTCTGTGAAAACTTCTGGTTTGGCCTGAACCTATGGTCAACCATTAATTGGTTTAAATCTGACATTAAAGACATAACTAAAAAATTGAGATTTATTTAAAATCTTCTTCTTGGCCTGAAATCTCTTTCCTGAGAAGGAGGCCTTACGAATAAGTAATACTTAACATCCATTCCTTCAAGTTCTTCAACAATTCTTTTTACCAATGCATGTTTTGGATCAGGAACAGAGTGAACTCTTTTTTTAATATCCTCAAATGAATCAAAAGCTCCTTTTTCTCTTTCTTCAATAACCTGAAGCATGTGTTTTTTTCCCATTCCTGGCAAAAGTTCAATCTGATGTCTTTTCAGAGTAATGCTTCTTGAATTATTGAAAAAGTCAACATATTTTTTTTCAGAACCACTGACTATTTTTTCAATAGCATTATCTAACTCAGCAAGAGCTGTGTTTGTTAAGTCCTTGTAGGGTATTCTTTTCTTGATAAAATCAATCTTAGGCCTTTCGTCCTTGCCCACATAAACCTCTTCAAGGGATTTTAAGCCAGCATTTTCCTTAGGAACAACTTCCAAAAGAGTAAAATATTCAGTTCCTATAAGCTGCGCTATAGGTTCTGTTTTGTAATCAGAACTCCTGCCTCTTGCAAGATAATCTAAAACTAGTGCTTTTTCTTCAACCTTCATAGTAACACCTGAAAATTAGTTGGTTTTATTTCGCGTGCTTTGAAGTTAACTCAACAACCTTTTTGAGTTTTTCATCATCAAGGTTAGGATTTGTCCTGTAAGCTATTAATTTAGCTGTATCCAAGTCAGTTGGAAGAATGTCTATCGCTTTAGTAATAAAATCGTCGTCCAAACCTTCAATTGCCTTTAAATCCTTTAATAGTTTTTCACCCTTAGAAGGACTTACTTTAGCAAATTTTTTAGAATAATCAAACGCAGCCTGCTGTTCATAGCTAAGCTCTCCTTCCTTATTCCTTTCAGATAAAACCTGCTTTAACTCGAATAATGAAAGATTTTCCTGAGAAACTATCTTTTTTCCAATCATGCAGCCACCTTTTCCTCTTGCTTTTCAACAGCTTTAGAAACATCCAAATGAGCAGCACCAATAACTAATTTTGCGTGCTGTTTTTTTAATTCAACCAAATAAGCCCGTCCTTGTTTACCAATAACCTCGCCAGTAAAACCGTGGAATTTTTTATCCGGTATTCCTGAGTGGACTGATGATTCTATTCTGATGTCTACTTTAGAGCCGATAGGTATTTGCTGAAGCAACTTATTCACAGTTATCTTCCTTTTGCTCTTAAACTTGTCTCTTGTTTTTGCTCTTTTTCCTTTTGCTTTTTTGTTTGGCATTTATATCACTATCAAAATCTTTGAATATAATAATCACCAATAATAAGGTTTAAATAGGTGAGGTCTAACTGGTTTTCAACCCAACTTATCTACTGAATCTAAAAAATCATCCCATTTTGTCCTTATATGCACGCCAAGTCTTTTTTTAGAACGCTTTGGAGGTCTATGCGGAACTTTTGTTTTCACAAACAACTCAAGAACCACAAGCCTTACTTCATTATGCATCTCAACCTCTTCCTTGAGAACTTTAGCAACTTTTTGATTAACCCCTAATAATTTAGCAATACTACTAAGGGATTCTTCACGCAAAAAAAGACCATAATCGCCAGGTAAAGAATATTTCCTTCCTTCAATACGCCTTATTCCGGAAGAAAAAATTTTACTCAAAGCAACATTGTGCCTGTAAGCCAATTCTTCCTTGCCAGGAGGCCCAGTAACCCATTCATCCTTAAATCTTCTTCGTGCAGATCCGCCCTGAGAGACTGAAATGCCTGAATTAGTCTTTCTTCTAATCATACAAAAAATAAGGCCATCCAATTATAAAAAATTACAGGTTTTAAACTTTTCTGAAAACCTCAGGTTTAAATGTCCCAAAATAGTAATTTAAGCATGCCAAAAAAACCAGACGATAGAAGAAAACGGACAAGGCGAAAAAATCAAGTAAATCCTGTGGGATCATTAAGATTTGCGGGAGAAGATCGTCCTGTTTATCAGAGGATGAACCATAAAGAAGCAAAACTCGAATCATCACTAGGAGACGAGCGAAAAACAAAAAGACGACAAGATACTGAAAAAAGGCGCAAAAATCCAGATGAACGAAGATCTAATCGAGAAGAGCGCCCAGTAATAAAAAAATCCCCTGGAAATTATAATGTTTTTAGAACTACAGATCCTGAATTTGCAAAAAAGATCATAAAATCGAATACTGAGCAACACGGAGATCCGCATTTGATAAATGAACGAACTGCAGGAAAAGACGGTTATTGGGAATTTGTGGAAAAAAGAGAAAAAAAAGGCAAACGATCTTATGACCCAAAACAATAGGAGAAACTGAACATGAACTTCCCATTCATTTCAGCAAAAAAAATGTTCTTGATTGATAAAATAATGGTTAATGACATGAACATCCAGATAATGCAGATGATGGAAATTGCTGGTTTAGATGTTGCACTGCTTGCAAAGAAAATTTCAACTGGAAAAAAGATTGCTGTTTTGGGCGAATGTAGGAAAACAAGAAGGAGGCCGTAACGGAATGATTTGGAGAAAAATGTACTTATACTTTCGAGATAACCCACAAGACTTCTACCGGCAATATCACTTGAGATCAAATGTGGAATCTTGTTTTAACCAGATTAAAACCAAGTTCGGAGACTCACTAATGACCAAAAATTTCAACTCCAACTTCACAGAAATCCTGTGCAAAATCCTAGCACATAACTTAACAACTTTAATCAGGTGCTATTTTGAGTTCGATTTACAAAGCAGTTTCCACACAAAAAACCCAATTCAACAAGACCTACTGATTAAAGCCTAATTACCAAACACCCTTCCCCAACCG
>NZBD01000011.1 GCA_002687735.1 Candidatus Iainarchaeum sp.
TCGAATATTTATGACAATTGTCGTTTTTCGAAGGGACAAAAGACGAAACCTTTATATAGCTCTGTAACCACAAAGACAAAGATGTTTATGAATACTGAAGACCTAATACGCGTTGGTAGGGCCAAGAAAAAAGCAAGGGCAGAGATAGTGCAGAAATATCTTGATTCGCACCACACCTATTAAAACAACCCCGACACAAATTTTTTTCTAAAGTAGAGGATTGAATTAAATGAGAACATCACATGTAAGTAAATTTTACAAAAAAACACTCCAAGAACGGTTAGCAATACTCAAAGAGTTTGCAGAGCTAAATGATGAGGAAATTTCTCAATTAGAAAAGTATGGTGCTTTAGATTTTGAAATGGCTGACAGAATGATTGAGAATGTTGTCGGAACATTTCAATTGCCTTTAGGTTTGGCAACTAATTTTAAAATTAACAGAAAAGAATTTTTGATTCCTTTTGCTTTGGAAGAACCAAGCGTGGTTGCTGCTGCATCAAATGCAGCAAAATTAAGCGAAGGTTTTGAAGCAAAAGCATCAGAACCAATAATGATCGGGCAAATACAAATAGTTGGTTCACAAAATCCTGAAAAGACTGCTGAAGCAATTAAGGAAAAAGAAAAAGAACTAACTGAAAAAGCAAATTCTGTTGATTCCGTTCTTGTTAAGTTTGGCGGAGGTGCAAAAAAAGTAGAAGCTTCTGTAATGGAAACTTCCCGCGGAAAAATGATAAAAGTACATTTGTTAGTTGATGTACGAGACGCAATGGGAGCCAATGCAGTAAACACGATGTGTGAAAGAATATCTCCTGAATTGGAAAAAATAACTGGGGGAGAAGTAAGGTTAAGAATTATAACAAATTTAGCGGTTTACAGAACAGTAAAAGCTACATCTGTTTGGAAAAAAGAAACTTTAGGAGAGAATGCAATAGAAAAAATACTTGACGCTTACGAATTTGCAGCAAATGATGTTTACAGAGCTTGTACCCACAACAAGGGAATAATGAACGGAATTGATGCCGTTGTTGTTGCAACAGGAAACGATTTCAGAGCTGTTGAAGCAGGAGCTCATGCATTTGCTTCAATCACCGGAAAATATTTACCACTCACTAAGTACTACAAAAACGACTCCGGAGATTTGGTCGGGGAAATAGAACTTCCATTAGCTATTGGTTTGGTTGGAGGTGCAACAAGAACTCATCCTTTAGCAAAAATCAACATTAAACTTTTAGGGGTTAAAACTGCAAATGAATTATCAGAAATAATTGCTTCAGTTGGTTTGGCACAAAACTTTGCAGCTTTAAGAGCATTAGCAACTGAAGGAATCCAAAAAGGACACATGAAACTGCACGCTAAAAACATTGCAATACAGGCAGGAGCAAAAGAAAATCAAATAGATTCAGTTGCTGACCAGATGTCAAAGGAAGGAAATATAAGCGTTACAAGAGCAAAAGAAATAATAGAGGGATCAAAATGAACCTGAAAGAAACGATAAAACCCACAAGGAAAAAAGTTCTGGTTACAATAGTCATTTTTTTAATTTTGTCAATTGGCAGTTTTTTAGTCAATAAAACAATTACTCCAAGCGGGAGTTGTATGGATGCAACATGTCACAATGTTGGTTTTCCAATGGTTTTTGGCGGTGAAGTAACTGGGTGCGGAGGCCCTATTGCCCCTGTTGGAGAAACTTGTTCAACATCTTATGAAATTGTTAATTTACAAAATATTATAATTGATTTAATATTTGCATATTTAGTTGCAGTTATAATTTTAGAATTTAAGGTGAAAAAATGATTGGCATTGTTGGTTACGGGGCGTATGTTCCGAGAAAAAGAATTAAGGTTGATGAAATAGCCAGAGTCTGGAATAAAAACGGTGCTAAAATTTCAAGTGGTTTAGGAGTTAAAGAAAAAGCGGTTGCTTCATGGGATGAGGACACATCAACAATAAGTGTTGAATGCGCAAGGAATGCTTTGGATGTTGCAAAAACCGACCCGCAAAAAATCGGAGCAATATATGTAGGAAGTGAATCTCATCCATATGCTGTAAAGCCAACAGCAACAATTGTAACCGATGCGATTAATGCAGGACCTGATTTAACCGCTGCTGATTTAGAATTTGCATGCAAAGCAGGAACAGCAGGAATCCAAATAGTAATGGGATTAGTAAAAGCCGGAATGATTGAATACGGGTTTGCAATAGGTGCTGATACTGCACAAGGACGGCCTAATGATGCATTAGAATTTAGTGCAGGATCAGGAGGAGCAGCATTTTTAATTGGAAATAAAGAAAACGAAATCATCGCGGAATTAAAAGATACTTATTCATTTACAAGTGACACTCCGGATTTTTGGAGGAGACAACACGCAGAATATCCAAGACACGCAGGAAGATTCTCTGGAGACCCTGCTTATTTTAAACACCTGATGGGAGGCGTGAATGGATTGCTGAAAAAAACAAAAACCGAAATAAAAGATTATGATTATTTTGTTCCGCATCAACCAAACGGAAAGTTTCCAATGCTTGCTGCTAAAAAATTAGGTTTTACAAAAGAACAATTAGAACCAGCATTCTTTACTCCGATGATTGGGAACACTTATTCCGGAAGCTCAATGGTTGGATTAGCAGGAACTTTAGATGTTGCAAAACCAGGAGAAAAAATACTAATGGTTTCATATGGGTCAGGAGCAGGAAGCGATGCTTTTGAAATTGAGGTAACAAAAAACATTACAAACAAAAGAGCAAAAGTTCCATTGATGAAAGCAATCCAAGAAAAGGAATACATTGATTATGCACAATATGCTGTTCACAGAAAAAAGTTGAAAGGTGTGCAATAATGGATTGGAAAAAGTTTTTTGAACCAAACTGGAATAAACTCAAATATTTTTTAATAATTTATATTATCGTTCAACTTGTTTCAAGAGCTTTTTTTACAGATTTTTATACCAACCTAGCTTTTGAAGGAACAAGTAATAGTAGCATCTTCATTAATCTTGTTTATTGGATCATAAAACCATTTAGCAGTGTTTTATACCCGTTATTTGTTAGTTTCCTTTACTCCGCAAATTTTCTTATGCAGATTATTTCTTCAGTGCTCGATCTACTTGACTTGGCGTGGATTTATGTTATTGCAAGTTTTATTTATTCGAGGTTGAAAAAATAATGGATTGGAAAAAGTTTTTTGAACCAAACTGGAATAAACTCAAATATTTTTCAGTACTATTCCTTTTAACAAACATAATAATGTCAATAATTATCTGGAATAGCTTGCGTGGAGACCCTGTTTACTATTATTTGTTTTTTTCACTTACAAAACCAGCAGCGATTATTTTAGATTATTTAATTTTAGAACCGGTTTTAACACAACCCAAAATTTTTGTTTACATGTATCATACGCTAGTAAGTTTACTGGATTTAGCATGGGTTTACATTATTGCAAGCATAATTGATTCGAGGTTAAAAAAATGAGAAGTGTAAGTATTGTTGGAGTAGGGCTAACCAAGTTCGGGGAAATTTGGGATAAAAGTTTACGGGAATTAGTAGCGGAAGCAGGATTGAAAGCAGTGGCTGATTCTGGAATTGGGGGAAAGGAAATTGAAGCAGTTTATGGCGGAACAATGGCTTCTGGAAGATTAATAGGGCAAGAGCACATTGGAGCGTTAATAGCGGATCAATTAGGATTAAACCCATTGCCGGCACACAGGATGGAAGCAGCGTGTGCATCAGGAAGTGTTGCATTGAGAAATGCAATGATGGCAATAGAATCCGGAGAACATGATGTTGTTGCGGTTGGCGGAGTGGAGAAAATGACAGAGGTTGATACTGCAGAGGTTGGATTTGCACTTGGAGGGGCAGGAGATCAGGAAACTGAATTATTCCACGGAGCAACGTTTCCGGCATTATACGCATTAATGGCAAGAAGACACATGGAAGAATTTGGAACAACAGAAGAACAGATGGCTCAAGTAGCTGTAAAGAATCATAAAAACGGAATGAATAATCCTTATGCACAATTTCACAAAGAATTTACTTTAGAACAAGTAATGAATTCAGGGTATGTTGCATCTCCATTGAAACTTTTAGATTGCTCTCCGATAACAGACGGAGCAGCGGTTGTTATAATTGCTGAAACTGAAAAAGCAAAAAAAATGGTTGAACAACCAATAGAAATAATCGGATCAGGACAGGCATCGGGAAGTATAGCATTAACCGGAAGAGAAAATTTAACGGAAATAAAAGCAACAACAATTGCAGCACAAAAAGCATTCGAACAGGCAAAGATCGGAGTAAAAGATGTTAATGTTGCGGAAGTACATGATTGTTTTACAATAGCAGAAATAATGGCAATAGAAGACTTAGGATTTTTTAAGAAAGGAGAAGGCGGAAAAGCAGTTGAACAAGGAAAGACCGCTATGGACGGAGAAATCCCAATTAATACTTCTGGTGGTTTGAAAGCAAAAGGGCATCCTGTAGGGGCAACAGGAGTGGCACAAGCAGTCGAAATAGTTCAGCAATTGCAGGGAAAAGCAGAAAAAAGACAAGTGAAAGAGGCAGAAATAGGATTAACTCATAATGTTGGAGGATCAGGAGCAACAGTAGTTGTTAACCTTTACAAAAAAGCGTGATTATTATGGTTGATGCAGCAGTACCAATTCATTGGAGAAGGTTCGATGAAAGATACAGATTAATAGGAAATAAATGTGTAACCTGCAGTGGAAGTTATTTTCCTGCAAGGCCTGTTTGTCCAAATTGTAGAAGCAAAGGAAAATTAGAAAAAGAACAAATGCCATTTACAGGAAAAATTTATTCTTATTCAGAGGTATTGGTTGGGCCTATAGGATTTGAATTCGAAACACCCTACCATATAGCGATAATAGAACTTGATAACAAAGTGAAAATTTTAGCCCAAGTTGTTGATAGTGAAAAAGAAAAAGTAAAAATCGGAACTAAAGTTAAAAAAGTATTCAGAAAAATCTCCGATAGAGATGAAGAAGGAATAATCGCTTATGGTTACAAGTTTAAAGTACAGTAACTGCTACATAACTACTAACTGTTAAATACATTTTATTTATCCTTATATCAGTGGTTTTAATGGCGGGAAAAAGAATAGGATACGGAAAAGTAATTCTTTTTGGTGAACACTTTGTGGTTTATGGTTTGCCCGCAATAGCTTCTGCAATTTCTAATATTACTGTTGCGGAGGTTGAAGAAACTCAAATTACTGATGAATTCATTCCAGGTTTGGAACTTATTGATAATAGACCTTGCGTTGAAGGTTATAAAATTAAAAAAAGAGGGGAAATGGAAAGAAGCTTTGATTTGATGTTCAAGTTTCTGAAAATCGATCTGCAAAAAACCCCTTTGAAAATAACTCTTTCAGGAAACCTCAAATGCGCTTCAGGAATCGGAGCATCAGCTGCTTTAACAAGTTCTGTTGCACGTGCTTTGAATGAGCATTTTTCTTTTGGTTTGAATGATGACCAGATAAATGAGGTTTCTTATGAAGGAGAAAAAGGAGCAGCCGGAACACCAAGCGGTATTGATAATACATGTTCAACTTACGGAGGTATGCTTACTTTTACAAAAAATTTAGAAGGCTTCCCTAACAAAATTGATTTGCTTGAAATAAAAGAACCACTGAAAATTGTTTTAGCTTCTACAGGAATTACTCAGGAAACAAAAGAAGTTGTTGCTGATGTTAAAGCTGAAAGAGAAAAAGATCCCGATAAATATGTTGAAATTTTTGAAGAGTATAAGAGAGTTTATATTTCCGGTTTAGAGGCTCTCAAGAAAGGAGATATTAACAAAGTCGGGAAATCAATGAACAAAAATCAGGAATTGCTGAGACAGATTAATGTTAGTTGTGATGAAATAGAAAAAATAGTTTCAATTGCTTTAGAAAACGGAGCATTAGGTGCAAAACTCACGGGAACAGGAAGAGGCGGTCTTGTTATTTGTTTAGTTCCTGATGAAACTACTCAGGAAAAAGTCACAAAGGCTGTTTCTGAAGCAGGTTTTGAAGCAACAAAAACAGAATTAGGGAAAGTGGTTTAATGAAAGCAACAGCAATAGCAAACTCGAACATTGCACTGGTAAAATACTGGGGAAAAAGGAACGAAGAAATAATTCTTCCGCAAAATTCCAGTATTTCAATGACTCTTGATTCTTTGCATACAACAACAACTGTTGAGTTTTCGAAAAAACTGAAAGAAGATTCTCTTATAATTGATGGAAAAAAAGTTCCTGAGAATGAAACAGAAAAAGTTTCAAAGCATTTAGGTTTAGTTAGAAAACTTTCTGGAAAAGAACTTTTTGCAAAAGTTGAAAGTGAAAACAATTTTCCAAAAGCTGCGGGTTTAGCAAGTTCTGCTTCAGGGTTTGCAGCATTGAGTTTAGCTGCAACAAAAGCTTTTGATTTACATTTGGATAAAAAAGAACTCAGTGTTTTAGCAAGACAAGGTTCAGGTTCAGCTTCGAGGAGTATTTTTGAGGGTTTTGCCGAGTGGCTGAAAGGAAGCCAAATAGATGGTTCTGATTCTTATGCAAAACAAATAGCCCCTAAGGATCATTGGCCTGAATTAACAATGGTTATTCCTGTTTTAACAACAAAAGAGAAAAAAATAAAATCAAGAGCAGGAATGACACAGACCGTGGCAAACTCGCCGCTTTACCAATCTTGGTTGGATACTATTGAATCAGATTTGGATAAAGTGCGTGAAGGAATCCTTGAAAAAAGATTTTCTCAGTTAGGAAAAACAGCAGAATTAAATGCTTTGAAAATGCATTCCACGATGCTGACAACAGATCCACACATAATTTACTGGGAACCTCAATCCATCACAATGATGAAGGAAGTAATGTTAATGCGGGAAGAAGGAATTGAAGCTTATTTTACAATTGACGGTGGTCCGCAGATCAAGATTTTATGTTTGGATAAGAATGCTAAAAAAATTGAAAATCGGGTGAAGGAAATGAAAGAAGTGAAAAAAACTTATTTATGCAAAGCCGGAGATGGGGCAAAACTAATCGATAAGGATTTGTTTTAGATGAATATTTCAGCACCCGGAAAACTAATGCTTTCAGGAGAATGGAGTGTTTTAGAAAACGGAGTTCCTTGTATAGTTCTTGCGGTAGATCAAAGAGTTTACGCTTCAATAGAAGAAGCTTCTGAAACAAAAATTAATCTGAAAGATTTTGAAATAGAAACTAACGCTGTTATTGAAGGAACAAAAATTTCTTTTGAAAAAGAAGATGAAAAGCTGCTTTTTACAAAACATTCAATAGAAACAGCACTGAAATATATTGCTGCAAAAGGAATTGCTGTAAAAAATTTTGAATTAGAAACCCGTGGAGACAATACTACTGTTGCTGTTAATGGAAAACAAATGAAAGTAGGTTTTGGAAGTTCAGCAGCTGCAGTTACAGCAATAACAGGGGCTGTTCTAAAATTACACGGAATTGACATAGAAACAAAGCAAGGGGAATTAGTTTTGTTCAAATTAGCCATTATTGCTCATTTTAATGCTCAGGGTAAAGTAGGGTCTGGCTTTGATGTTGGCGCTTCTGTTTTTGGAGGGGCTTTAGTTTACAAAAGGTTTGATGCAGAGTGGCTTGTAAATGAATTGCAGGAAAAAAGTGTTCAGGGAGTAGCTGATGAGGAATGGCCTGGTTTTGAAGCAAGAAATATTTCTCTTCCAAAAGAATTGGAATTAATGGTTGGCTTCACAGGAAAAAGTGCATCCACAAAAGAACTTGTTCTTAAAATAAGAGAATTCAAAAAAGAAAAACCAGAGGAGTATGAAAAAATTATTGAATCTATTAAAGAAGTTACAGAGAAATTGATTATTGCTTTACAAAACTCTGAAAAACAAAAAATAATTGAATTGTTGAATGAGAATCGAAAACTTTTGAAAACACTTAGTGATGCAAGTAATAATAATTTAGAAATTGAAGAACATAAAATAATGAGCGAAATTGCTTCAGCAAACGGATGTGCTGCAAAATTTTCTGGTGCTGGTGGCGGAGATTCAAGTGTGGGAATTTGTTTTGAAAAAGAAACAAAAGAAAAAGTTCTGAAAGAATGGAAAGAAAAAGGCATAATTCCGATTGAAGCTAATGTTTCTGAAAACGGAGCAACTGTTGAGTAGTTACTCAAAAAACTTTTTTCCTTCAGAATCGGCTTGAACTATTTTTACAACTTCTTTAAACCAAACAGGATACTTATCTGTTTCAAGTTCTTCAAGAACCTGCTTTGCGGGAACATTAACGATTTTACCTGCATGCTCAGCATTATGGTTAATTTCACCACTGTAAGAAATGAATGCAGCTAAACAAAATTCATTCTCGCAAGAACCATCGCCATAATCTTTCTCATAAGAAAAACCATTAAGGACTTTCATTTCAATATCGTTTGGAATGCCGTATTCAACACTTAAGCAGCGTTTCCCGGCCTGTTCTTTTGTCTCTTTGTTAAGCACGTGTGTGGTTGGGCTATCTAAGACTCCACCACCGACCTTCTTCAAAGGCCTTTCATGTAAAATAAGCTCATTATTAGCATTAAAAACTAGCACTTGAATAGCTAGATGTTTGGTTCCAGGAGTGCTGTGTGCAGTTTTTCTGTCTAAAATCTTGCCATTAGGATTCCCATCAGAATCCACCAGAATCATTTCCTGGTTAGGTTGATCTTCTAAAGTTTCACTCATAGTAAAAATAAAAAACAAAATTAAAATAAACAAAACTAATTGTAGTTTGCTACATAATTTTACTATTTGTATTTATCGTTCAGCTTTTCCAGTGCAATAGAAATTGAAGTAACTGATTCTTCCACTGGTTTCCCTATGTTGTGCTGGAAACCCTTAACAATATCATTTTTATCGGCGGTAGGGTCATTTACAAAAGAAAGCTTTCCTTTGTTTCTTTCAACTAAACCAACATCAATCAATCGTTTTAAGTGATATCTCAAAAGTTTTTCATCAATTTTTTTATCCTGTTCCTTTAAACGATCAAGTAATTCATATGTGGTTGGAGCATAATTTTTAGAAATCTGAAAAAAGAAAAAACCATCAAGAATATCCAGAATAGTTGATCTGGATTCTTTTTCTGAGATTAAACCAAAAGAAAGGGCAAACCATCTAATGAGAGAACGCTTGGTCATAGAAACTTCCGGAGGAAAGTCCATTTTTCTTATTGTAAAAGACTTTCTTACATATTCTGCTTCCGGAAAACCATTACTCATAATAAAACCAACAATCTTTTAGAAAAACTAAAGAATATTATTATTATTAACCTTTATTAGTTTGAAAACCAAAGCCAAAAACCAATTCTACATAATTAAGTTGGTTTTAAAAATTTTGAAGAAGTAATTGTTTTGGGGTGAATAATTAAATGTTAAAAATCGATACGTCTTTTACGCCGTTCAGGCTTAATTTAAGGAGAAAAGAACCAATTGCTTTGAAATTGAGTATTAGGAACATGAATGATGTGGATGTTCTGATGTCTTATGAGGTTTTGGTTTCAAGAAGTCTTTCAATGGACAAAGGCGGCTTTAAAACAAGTGAAGCCAAAAGATTCGGTAAAATGGAGCCTGGTCAAACAGAGGAGAAATACCTAGATATTTATCCAAAAGGAATGACAAGGGAAGGAAATTATCCTGTTGTAATCAGGGCAATGGAGCATTACCAGAACTATAATTTTGTTGAGAAAGAATACAAGAAAAAACTGGATATTAGAGTGGAAGAATGAAACACAAAACAACAAAATGCCCGACTTGTAATTCTGCTGTGCAAGAGCACAATTTAGAAAATCATAAGAAAAACCACGAATTAGAAAAATCAAACTAAAAGTTTAAATAAAACGGAAAACTTACTGCTTTTGTGAAAAAGATATGGTTCCACAGAAACCTGAGAGTAGAAGAACATTTATGAAACGCGGAGCTGTATTCGGGTTAGCTTTATTAGGCACAAAATCAGCTAAAGCTTATGTTCCCCAAAAATTCCGAATACAAAATAAAATAGAAACAATGGTAAAAGAACAAAAAGTTCAAACAAGAAAAAGATTAGAACCAGTATTGATTGAAAATATAAGAGCAAGAATGTTAAGCATATTAAAAACAAATAAAACAGATGAAAAACTAAACCAATTATTAAATGCAAAAAATTCACAAAGCGCAAAAAACAATTATAAAGAAGACTTATTTGAAAAATTAGAAAAAGCAAGCCTGCAAAATGCACTGGAACATATTGCAGAATTAGAAACCGCAGTAGCAATTACAAGAGTGTTTTTAACGGAAAGAGAATTAATAGAAACAATGGGGCTTAGCCCGGAATTCATTAAAAAACTAGAAGAAACAAGTCAATTTCTAATTCAACTAAGAGACCCAGCATATGAAATACTTTATAGAAAAATTGAAGAACAACAAAGAATGAATCAATTAGATATCTTAATGAGAAAAGAGTGAAAAAACCTAAACTAAAAGTGATTATGTAGCTAGATGCTACATAATATAGTGTGTTGGCTCTAAAATTAAGGAAAATTTTGGTTTTTTTTAGCTTCTCCCCTTATTTTGAGGTTTTTTGATCAAAAACAGCCTTATTTACACGTATTTTAGGACAATATTCTGATGAGACATTCTAACACCAATTACAAACTACTAATTTAACCGAATAAAGTAAAAATGCCTTCAAAATTAAGAATATGTGGGTTGTTTAGTATAGGTCTAAGGGCTAATATTCTTTACCATTTTGTGCCTAAAAAAGTATCCATCAACCATTGAACCAACCCTCTGCGTTTCTTCTTTTTACCAGATCCTGACCCCCCAATGTAACCTGCTCTGCGAACTTTTGAGAGATCTACTGATTTTTTCTTCGGCTTTCCATGTCTTCTAGGGCGCGGTGACATGAATAGATATGAGCCTACTAGATTAAAAGTTTTCTAGTTCTAAGCAACCTCAAAAACCCTTGACTTCTACATAACTATATTTTGGCTAATTCTAATTCTAAACCACCCCAATCCCCTGCTCCGTTCTGAGCTATATTTTGTTGGCAAAAAAGTTCAGTTTCTTAAAATTTCCCTTCGGTAGGATACAATATAAGGGAGCTTGTGCCGCGTTTGGTTAAGTAGCGGAGCGTACTTAATTCAGATAAGAATAGGATTAGTGGCAGTATAGGGGTGTTACTGCCGGTTTTCCTGTAGTAATGGCTGTTCTGAAGTATTTTCCTTTATTTCTGGGATTTTGTGACAACCTTGTCTTTTTTCGTACCATTTGTCTAGAATTGAATTCTTATTGTTATGTATAAGTTTTTGTTGTTTTGCATGAACTTCAATATGTTCTGGTTTTAATTCTAAGATTTTCTTGATCATTTCTGTCTTTCTTGAATGTTTTCCTCCGAGTCTAAAGTTCATTTGATCTCTTAAACGGCATATTTCTAGCAATCCTTCCTTTGTTCGATGATTTCCTGTTTCCATAATTTTGAGACATTCGGACCATAAATGGAAGGATTCTCCTTTAGTTGTATAAAACTCCTTGTCTTGGAAGAATTCTTTTATTTTTAGCAAATCAGCAAAGGTTTGGACCACATAATCGCTTGCATTCCTAGTGTTCTTTGAAACATTCTTCCTTGCTCTGTAATATACTTGCCCAAAGCCAAACTTTTCCTTGAATTTATCCAAAACCCTTACTTCATCTGATGCTGCGGTTACCCGAAAACTGGGTTTTATACTAAAACCAATATCGGGGTTCTTCCGGATGTTCTTTTGTTTCGTTTTTCTAGGTTTTCTATCAACCACTCTGCTGATAGCCATTGAGAAGCATCCTTCCCCCTCAACAAAACCCATAATATAATCGTCTGAAATCATGTGTGAGTCCTCCGTTTAGAAGCAGATTGGGGTTGGTCTCTGGACGCTCGCTGAAAGAATAACGGAGCATTCCAATTAGTAACTTTCGAAGCGGTTAGTTGCCGGTGCAAACTGTCCTAGAATTGGTTCATTCTCTGAATTTAGTATACTCTAAAATCGATCTAATTTCTTACTTTTTGATAAAGCAGTTCTTCTGTCTTTAATGAGTTTTATTAAATGTGCCAAAGGTAAATGCTTGGTTCCGAATTTTATTTGTATAGCAGCCTCTATTTGATCATTGCTTGAATTCTTTTTTAGCATAGCGTCAATATCAGGAGTAACCATTTCTTGCAACCTTTTATCGACTGCTTTTTTTATAGCAACTGAGTTAGCACGCCTCATTATAGAAAAATGATTTAATTTACCTCCCCATCCATTAATGTGATCAAGCGCTTCTTTAGAAGTGCGAAAACTCGGTTGTTCACGATGTCTTGCCATGAAAAAATAACTCTTTCAATGAATAAAAAGATGTTGTCCTAAAAGTCGTGTTATTATTTTGCTGTTTTAAGTTCTGCTTCAAGTCTTGTCCTTAAACTTTTTTTAGTGCCAGCATTGAGTGTATCATTCTTTTCCAATAATCCAAGAAGTCGTTGCAATGATTTTTTGTTTCCTAAAAGTTTTCTTTCATTAGATCTTCTAGTACCAACCCTAGCAGTATCAGCTCTTGTTCTAATCCCCACAGACAACTTATTAACTCTGTTAGGACTTGTGCCAGCTAATTCAATTATGTCTTGTTTAGAATAAGCAAAATCCTGTTTGCCTCCAATAAGTGCTTTTTCTCTTATTAAAATTTTTATTTGATTGTCAGTCATATTAGTTTTATCTCTTTGTTGAGCTTTTTTTCCAATCGTTATAACATTAACTCTAAGCCTATACCAACCATTAACTAGATTAACCAAATCTCTAGTTAAACCAAATTCTTTCATTATTTCAGCTATTGAAAATTCAGTTCCTCTTAACATTCTTTTGAGTTTTTCAGTTTTTTGTTTTCCCAAATGAGTTTCAATTTCTAAAACTTTTTTTGCTCTTGCTCTATTTGCTTTATCCATTCTACCAATTTTATCAGCCTCTTCTTTAGTTCTAAAACCAAATCTCTTGTTTACACTTCTAACTGTAGCCTCGTTAATTGTCCTTCCTTGTCTTGAAACCATTCCTGAAATTTCTTTAATAGAGTAATCAGTTGCACCAAGTAACATACAAAGCCGATTAAATTGTGTTTTGCTCATCGGAGTCGATTTTGCTTTAGAATAATAAGCATTAAACACAGTATCCAAATTAATCTTAGAAAATCTCTGCACTCTTGGATTTTTGCTTATTATCCTTTTAGGGCTTCTTATATGCATAAAAAAAATATTATTTCAAAGAATAAAAAGGTGTGTAAATACCTCTAATTTTTAGCTAATTTGTAATATTTCCAGTAAAAATAGTGCATTACTGTATATCCAATAACCTCAAACCAGGTAAGAAAGAAAATCCTAAAACTAACTGGAAGCAAAAAACCAATTAAAGTTGTTACAATAGTATAAGCCACAAAATATTTGGTAACGGATTTTTTAAGAGGTTGAATTTCCTTTTGTTTATTAATAAAAATCCTCGGCATGAAAGTCAAAGCAACCCAAAAAGAAAACATTCCAATTTGATTTGCATCCGGATTTCCCCAGGGAGAATTCCCTATTACAAACCATTCAAAAGCCAAACCAAAAAAACCAAAGAAAAGATAAAACAAAACATCTGCTTTTTTTCCTTTCAAATGTTTATCAATAAAATTATTGGCCAAAAAAACCAAAGATAAATAAACAGGATAAAAAAGTGTTACGAAAATAAAATTCCCAATATTTCCTGTTGCAAGAATATTAAAATGAAACTCCACAACCATTGCAAAAATAAAGCCAACTAAAATGAATTTTGGAAAATTGTTCATTGCTTATTTATTGTTTTTATAGGCTAAAAACGTTTTGTCTAAAATTTATTATAAAAATAGTTTTGTTATAAAAAGAATACTTTTTTAGATTTTAATTTTCTTCTTCTCTTAGTGCTTGCTTCCTTATTTTCGCAGCTTCTTCCGGGGTTAAAACCACCTTTGAACCTGTCGCAGGTGCACTGTGTTTTGCAGTTAAACTAACTTTTTGCCCTAAATTAGGGTCACGACCTGCATGTGCACTGTGTTCTGCAGTTAATTTAGCTTCTTGCCCTAAATTAGGATTACGCTTTTTTCTAAAGAATCTTCCCAATGCGTTTCTAATTCCCATAATAATCGATTAATTAGTGTCTTCCGACCTTTAAAATTCTTTTGTCCTAAAATTCGTGTTATTTTTATATTATTGTGCCGGAGTAAACCCTGCTCTGATCCATGTATTAACCGCATCAGCTGTGTATTCTTCTTTCCAGTTGAATTTGGATTGTTTTTTAGCCTCTGTTATAAACGCTTCAAGTGTTGCTGTTTTTCCAAGAGAACCATGGTATAAATCAATGTTTCTTGTTGGATCTGTAAAAATTGTTTCATTTGTAGTAGAATCTGTTTCTCCGGAAGCAGTTAACCAATCAGAATAAGATGATCCGACATCTTGAATCAAAAACCATGCTGAAGGATCAGCTATTGAAAAATAATTATTTCCTGAGAAAGTAGTTTTTGTAAAGTCCCCCAAAAACC
The DNA here is from genome assembly GCA_002687735.1 of Candidatus Iainarchaeum sp. Taxonomy (GTDB): domain Archaea; phylum Iainarchaeota; class Iainarchaeia; order Iainarchaeales; family Iainarchaeaceae; genus UBA493. Next base: position 14,543 of record NZBD01000011.1, read on the forward strand.
GGATTACCGAGGAACCAGTTGTATTCTGTAGATTGTTATTTCTAATAGTCGCATTAATCCAATCAGGATCTGCAGCAATTCTAAACAAACCTCTCTCACTAGTGCCTGTATAAAAATCATAAACAAGGTTATTCTCAACAACAGAATCTTTTTGTGAATCTCCTCCCATGTTAATTGCAAAGGAATTTCCCCAAATTTGATGAATTATATAATTGTTTGAAACCAATGCAGTATCATGATCTTGTAAATCAATACCCCAGCCAAAATTTCTACCCTCTGGATTAGTTCTTCCAATATCCGTAAGAACATTATCTGTTATAGTAACGTTCTTGAATCTAAATCGCTCGTTCGTGTTCCCGCCTATACTAATTCCAACGCTTCCCTCAGCATATAAATTATTTTCAATTGTAATATTCTCTGAAGCACCAGTAACATCTGATCTGAATTTGTTTCCAATGCTGGACGCCTGCAAAAACATGTTGTTCCTAATTGTAATATCATTTACGCTGCTAAAATAAGTATTATGGTTAAATTGGTTTGCTGGTTTTCCTGCATCATCATTCCACCCATTGTGTACCAAAAGATTTTCCTCTAAAAGAATCCCATCAACAGTATTAGCAAATATTCCTTGGGAAGAACCTCCTGACTCATAATTGTTTGCAATAATATTTCTTCTAAAAGTAAGATTGGTCATAGGTGGTTGGGCTGGGTTTTTTTCAAAAGAATTGTTTGCGTAAAAATGGAAATAATTATCCTCAAAAAGCAAATTATCCCCAGTTCCATATTGGCCGATGCCTTTTTGTCCTGCTGTTGAAAAATTAGGATTGCTTGGGTCTCGTGTATGAGCATAAAATTCTAATCCAACCACTGCAATGTTTCTGGTTGAATCCGAAATAAGTCTAATGCCAACTTCATTACCAGTCTTTATAACCGGTCTTTCGGTGGAGTTTCCGTAAGAAGAAATAAGCATTATTTCACTAGCACTAACTCCATTTGCCGGCTTGTATATGGTTGGAGTTTCAAAAGTATCTCCTCTCTTTAACAATAACCAATGCGGCAAAGTCAAGTCCCAGTTCTGAGTTGTACCTCTTAATGCTTCTCTTCCTTTTACAATTGTTTTTTTCGGGCAATTTGTTGGATTGCCAACCGGATCGTATGGTGTTGGGCTTAGCCCTGTACATTCTAAATCATCCCCGTCAGTATCACTTACATAATAAATTTCTGTATTTGGGCCTGGTTCGAATAGTGTCCAGCCATAATTAGTGTTTGTTTCTTGGCCGTTAGGCCCGAAGCAACCCAAATCAACTCCAGCTGAGCCACCATTATCATCAAAATCTGTTAATCCATCTCCATCATCATCTAAATCATTGTTACATTCGTTTACTTGGGCTACAACAACAGTTCCTGTTTCATCAGTTTCATCATTATCTGTTTCACTTGCACACCCAGGATCAGATCCAAAATCTGTTAATCCATCAGAATCATTATCTTCTCCATCGCTGCATTGGTATGTTTGAGTAACCACAGGTTCGCATGTTTTAAAGTTACTAGCTACTACAATCAAGTCGCTAATGTCTATTGCCAGATCATCATTAATATCCGCGCTTAAATCAGCTCCGTGGCCTGTTCCATTAATGATTCTGCTGGCCACATAAACCAAATCAAAAAGATCTACTTCTAAATCATCATTAAAGTCAGGACATTCCAATGTTGCAGCATTAACTGTAATTGAAAAACTTATCAATAAAAGAAAAATCAGTAAAAGTTTAATTTTATTATAAATCATTTATACTTTTAGTTTACTGCAGTATATATATTTTAGTTATGTCCTAAAATTCGTGCGTTTTAGAATTATTTAGGGCTCTAAAATTTGTTTGTTAATAAATCCACATCGATAACATTTGAAAGTAGTTTTTCCATTAAGTGTGTTGCTTTTGACTTTGGAGCTGTTGCAGGAAGGGCATTTTTTCGGAGACATATAATAAAAATAACTAATTAGTAATATTTAATTCTTTCAAAAAAAGTAAGTAAAGGGCAAAAGCCCCATACACGTTCTAATTATTTGCTTGATAATTTATTTGACTTTACAAATGCCCAGATTTTTTTGGTCATTTCGCTTGGAGCTATAGGTTTATTTCCGAAAATTTGCTCAGCTGTTTCTGTTCTGCCGGCAAAATTAATTGTATAGCCTCCAAATGCTGGTTTTCCTGCCATAAATAAATCCCTCCTAAATGTAATTATTTACTTCTAAATAAGACTTGAACTAATTTAAACTAATGGGTTTAGTCTTTTTTCCTCCAATGTTCGCAAACATGTACCCCATCAACCGGAACGCTTCTAGAACAACCCTCACAAGCAATAAATTTCCTTTCCATTAAATCACCAATAGTATAGTGTTCTTCCAGTAATTAAGGTTTCCTAAACCATTAGTCTTGCAGATTAATCGATTTTTTAGTAATACAAAACTCCATTGAGTAATGCCTTTAAAGTAAATTTCGGTTATTTCTTTGAACTATGGATAAATCAAAGTTAATTTTTGCTTTATTATCTATTATCTTGTTTTTTTTGTTTTTCTTTCGATTAGAGTTCCTCCTGTAGAAGAGTTTCAGAGTGATGATTGGAATGTTGTTATTATTTCTCTTGATACTTTGAGAGCTGATCATTTGAGTGTTTATGGTTATGAACGGTTAACTACTCCTAATATTGATGCGTTTGCTTCTAAAGCTATTGTTTTTGATAATGCTTATTCAACCTCTAACTGGACTCTTCCTAGTCATACCAGTATTTTTTCTTCACAATATCCCATAATACACAATGCTACGACAATAGAAACAGCAATTTCTCAAGATAGTGTTCTTCTTGCTGAGGTTCTCCAGGAAAACGGATTTTCAAACACTGCTTTTACCGGAGGCGCTTTTGTTACAAAGGAATACGGTTTTGCCAGAGGTTTTGAATCGTTTGATGATGTCCATGGCTTGCGTGCAGAGGAAATGTTTTCGAACGCTATTAACTGGGTTGATTCTGCTTCTGATAAAAAGTTTTTTCTTTTTCTTCATTCTGTTCAACCTCACGATCCTTACAAAAAAAAGCAAGAGATTTTTGAGAAAGAACCCTATGATATTATAACTGATTCAAAAGCATTAGAACTTTTCGAAAGAGAATCTTCAGATCAAAATTTGACTGCTCAGCAAAAACTAGATTTGTTTAATTATTCTTTTACAAGTGAAAGAATATTTGGGAAGGTTGAACCTTTAA
>NZBD01000012.1 GCA_002687735.1 Candidatus Iainarchaeum sp.
CTAAAAATGTTTCAGCATCAAGGTAGTATTTGGCTGAGGCCGCTTCATTTCCAGCCGTAGCAGATTGAATTGAAAGCTGTGTCATTTTGTTATATGCTTCTTTGGCGGTTAACTTGCCGGCCGCATAATCTCCTTTAATTCTATCATACTGCGCATCAAACTTTTTCATTAATATTGAAGATTCGGCAACCTGCTTGCCAACTTCATACTTACGAACATCAACCGGATTTGTAGCATTACTGATTAACTGGTCAAACCCAGATAAATAATCTTGATCTTTCATTTTACCTGCCTGCCATAAAACAGTATTTTGCTGGACTGTTTCATTTTGCCTACCTTGCTGAGTTTTTAACATACTCTTATAAGCACCAGATTCAAACTGTTTCTGATAATATTTGTGCATAGGCAAATCAGTTATCCGTGGAGTACGGAAACTTTCTGGAACTGGTAATTGATATTTTTGTGGAGGCATATTAAACGAATTGATTAAAATTTTCTAAATTAATTGTTGGGCCAAAACCAAATTGTTGTCCGCCTGAAATAAATTTACCACCTTTAAATTCTCCTTCAGGAAATAACTGAAATGAAGTTGAAAGTTGTTGACCGGGAAATAATTTTTTAAACACTTCTTCATTCTGAATAAAACTTAATTTACCTTCTTTAACTAAAAATATTTCGGGAGAATCTGCTCTCTTAAATAAACCACCCTCAGCCAAAACCGCCGTCGGTTGTACCGGTGCGCCCGGCTGAACTGGAGGAACTGCCTGAGTTGGTGGAGGCTGGACTACTGGTGGTTGTTGTGTTTCTGGCGGAGCAACAAAAGGTTCAATTCTTTCTGGTATTTTTGGTTCCGGTAAAGTAATGGTTGGATATTGAGTTACTGAATCAGGATTAGATTGAAGTTCTTGTAAAAATGATTCAGCAACATTAAATTCTTCTTGTATTCTAGCCACCTCATCAAAAGCTGCTTGTAATTCATCAAAGTCAATTAAACCATTTTCAAACTGAATTTGTTTTTGGTCAAATGTTGCTTGAGCATTAACTTGCGAAGTAAATAATTTATTTCTATTAAGGGCAGCCTGTGAAGTTTCTTCAGCCAATCTATATTGCCTGACAAAATTATCAGCCGAAGTTAATAAATTAAACACATTAGTATATTCCGGAGAACCTTCAGAATAATTATTTAATAATTTACCAACTGATTTTTGATAACCAACGGCATTTAAAAGCATATCATAAGTACCATCAGGCCCCGGATTGCCCCAGAAACCTTGAGCAAATAATTTGTTAAGTTCATTAACTTTATTGACTGGATCAATCGTTTGTAAAATTCCGGTAAGTTGCTGATGTTGAGTTGAGCCTTCAGGATAAAAACCTTGCTGATTAACAATAAATTCACGGTACTGGTCAAAGCCAATTTCTCCCGCTTCAAATCTTCCAGCCATTGCCGCTTGCTGATTAACTCGTTCACTTTGAGTTAAGGCAGTCTGCAATGCTTCAATAGCGGTAAAGCCCAGACTTCCTTGTACTTCCTCGCTAAATCTCTTATTTACATATTTATTAAATTTATCAAATGAACTATGGCCGGAGATATATTGGTTCCATTCAAATTCATCATCTACACTTTGCTTTTTTTCAGTTGCCAAAGTTTTAATTGCTTTAATATCTCTTTGCTCAAAACCTTCAGTACCTTTTAATCTAACATCATAATATGAAGTTAAGTCATTATAAGAAATATCACCAGAAATCCAGTCATTAAGCATTTGTTTATCTAGGCCAACTCTTTGGTTTCTCCAAAAAACAGCATTACTAAAAGCGTTCTCAACTGATGCTGATATTTTTACTTTAACTGGTTGTACCGCCCAAGGTGTTGGAGGCATATAATTATCTAGTTGGTGCCGAACCTCTAAATCCGGCTGGTGGACCTGATGGCCGTGGTACTCCGCCGGCCGCCTGAGCCGCCGCTATATCTCCGCCTTGTTGCTGACCTTGCTGTGGAGTTTGTTTAGGCTGAATTTCTTGTTCAAGTTCTGGAGTAATTAAAGGGTGAAATTGCTCCCAAGCCTGAGTGACTAACTCATCTTGAGGAGATTTGATTCCTAATTCTTTCATTGCAGTTGTCTTTGAAATAATACCGGACTGTAATTTATTAATAATATTTGAGGCGTGGACTGCTTCTTCTCTTGGCACTCTAAACGGAGCCTGAAATTCCACTTCATAATTTCCGTCAATAATATCTTTAAAACTTTGTTTAGTTACCGGATCTTGTCCTTTCTTCTCCCAGTTCCTTAACATAAATTCAAGCATTGTTAAAAGTTTAGGCTCCCAGCTTTCCCAAACAATCTGAGCCATTTGCAAGGTTGGAGCATACTCAAGCGTTAAACTAGCACCGGTATTAATTGATCCCGGCGGCATACCAAATACTGCCGGTCCGAAACCTGATATTTGATAAAGCCTTTGAAGTATTGCTTCAATTCTTTTTTCAATCGGAAAAGTAGTTGACTTAAATTCAAATGGCGTAACTTCCAAATCTCCCTTTGAGGCGACAACTCCACGCTTCCACATAGCTTTCATTCCATCTAAATCTTTTTGAGTAGCATTTTTAATAATAACTTTAGGCCGTGAAAACAGTTTAACAATGGCATCTTCATCGGAAATCGCATCATTATATTCATCAATAATTGGAATAATATCTCTTAAATAAGAAACGCCAAATGGCGAATAAACATCAGATAAAGCAGGAATCCAAGTAAATGGCACATCATCGTGGCCGTGGCTTTGATTTTTTAATACTGTTCCCTCGGTAGTATAATGGACTTCTCTTTTGCCATCATAATAAATTTTAACTACGGCATTGCCACGCTGTCGCAATAACCAACTGTCCCAAATTGTTCCCGGTGGAATATTTTGAAAACTACTCTCCGGCACAGTCTTACCATAAGTATCAAAAATCGCTTTAGTAGAAATAACTCTGGTAATAAAAATATGTTCAATTTTCTGATAATTGTCATTAGCAAACTTAACTCTGGCAAAGCCGGGAAAGATATTTTCAATCCGAAATGTTCTCTTGCCCGGATCATAGGGATGATAAAGCAAAGTATCGCCCAAAGATAAACCGGTTCGCAGGCCATTTTTTAACTCTCTCATTCCCTGCTTATTGTTTGAATTAAACATTCGCCTTATCAATTTCTCCTTAGCTTCAACCTTATCAAACTCTTTACCAATTTCCGGTACTTGCCCATCATCAATTTGAGTTCCTTTTACCTCGTCATCACCCGGACAATTAATCTCCGGTAAAGCAGGCATAGTAAAGTTGGTCAACATTCTTACTATCCGACCCGACCAATTAGTAGTTCTTTTACGCCGACCTTTTGGAACATTTAAAAAAACAGCAGTTTCACCGTGGAAGTGCTGTAAGTAATAACGATAATTAGCCAAACGAAAACTTATATCTTGTTCTAGGTTTGTATATTTACCATCTAACTCAGCAACTAACTCAACATTAGTCCTAAGTTGTTCTTGATTTTGGGGAAGATTCTCGGGCATATTAAGATTCTAAGTAATCATTTTCTCCCCAGTGGTCTTGTTGCGCCTCGTAACCAATAGGCGTTCGTAAAATATCCAAATCTAAAGGGGTTATTCTACCTTCTTCTTCTCGGTGCCACATCCGCCAAGCAACTAAACCAAGTGCCATAACACAGTCTTTAATCTTGCCTCTATCCTTCTCCCGATAGCGGTTTAATTCTTTTTTCAAAGCCAATAAACCATTCTCTTTTGTGGCTTCCGGCGCCCTTATTTTGCCAGTATTATTATAACTTAAAGATTTTTTTAACGCAAGTAACAATTCCTTCTTGGAATAGCCATCAAACTTATTGCTGTAATAGTCAAGCCGGTGAAGTTCGTGTTCTAAGAGCGGCCCAGCTAAAGACGAGGCATCAATCGCCACCTCTGCATTATTATAGCTATCAACCAAATCCTTTAAAAGTTCTAATTGATATTCAATGGAATAAGCATCTCCTTTAAATCTTTTAATACATACTATGTTCCAGTTTAATAGATCAGTCACATCACAGACAATATAAACGGTGTAGTTTTGAGATATGGCAAAGTCCGCACCGGCCACATAATGCCTACCCTTTTGCGGCTCTTTTAGCTCAAAGCCTTTTTGAAATACCCGGTCAACCTCCGGCTTGGTAAAAAAACATCCCTTTGCTCCAACAAAGCCACCTTCAAATATCTGAATGGCTAGAGTCGGATCCATTTTCTCCAATCTTTTCCGTTGCTTTTCTAGCTCCCGCTTATCATAGAATATATTATCAGTAGTAAGTCCTACCTGAAATTGCCAATCATTTCCACCCTCTAATGAGTCGTCTTGAGCGTCATCAATAAGTTTAGAGTAAAACTCAAATGATTCAGAGTTAATATCAGGAGTCCCCACCAAAATAATTGGAGCATTATATTTAAGCGTTCGGCTGTATATATAACCCGGTAATTCTTCCTCCAAATGATTAGAGCTGGAACATTCATCATAAGTAATTATCGGAAATTGATCTCCGGCCAAACCGGCACCTTGATCTTGTCCGGTTGGTACGATATGAGTTTGGCTGCCATTTTTAAATTGGCACGGCGTAGTTGATATTGCTTGGTTAGAAGGAACATTAAACGGCTTTAATAAAAAATCAATCCTACACTTATTGATATGGAAGTCTTCTCTCCTCTCCTCCCTAACCTTCTTTAAATTACGGTGATCCCTTCTTTGATAGTATTTTACTTCTTTCCAGCTAAAACGAGACTGTAAAATATTAACAATATAGCCATATACCGCCCGAGCTTGCCTCAAACGAGGCGAGAGATAAAGCGCATAATACGGCAGCTCATCAAACTTTGCTACTTTTTTCGGTTCAAGCCAATGAGGATAATTCACCTTATAAGCGGCGCAATAAATATGAATGATTGCCAGTGTAACAGATTTGCCCCACTGGTTAGCCGGACACATTAAATAATACTTTGTCTTTAAAAAATCTTTTAAAAACTGCTTTTGTCCCGGATGTAATTTTATTCCCAGTAGCTTCTCGGCAAAATAAACAGGATTTTTTCTGCCTCTGGCCCATTCTTTGTCGTCACAACCATAGGGCATATATCTAATTATTGCTATAAATAATATAATTTGTCAAGTTAAAAGACCTCCAACTTTTACAAGAGGCCTTTTAAAGAAATTTTAAATTTATACTATTTCAGAGAAGCCGAAACCCAGATAGAACTATCATCAGTTGAGGAGGCAAAGTAAGTGGTAAGTTTCAAACAACTAGCATTGATACCGCTAATTGTTTGCTCCCAAACCATTCTACCCTTAACTCCCGGTGTTAAGCTATCAGTTGGCGTAGTATTACCCGGTGACTGTTGAAAGTCGGCTCCAAGCATTTCAGTAGAAGTAGTCCTAATTGCCCACGGACCATCTACCTGACAATCAGCAGCATTAGATGTTTCAAAATACCAACCTAAACTTGAGTCGGTAGTAGTAGCATCCATCTGAAAGCCTAAAGTAACAGTGTCGGCATTTTCTAAGAAAATTACTTCCGTAGAAGTAGTTTTCCGACATCCATCACAACCCGACTCTTGAGCCGAGGTTGAAGTAGCACCTTGTGTTGGAACAGATTTTGTCCCGATAAGGTCTTGTACTGCAACCGTGCCGGTAAAGCCTCCACCGCCACCACCTACTCCTTCTTTGGTTTGTCCATTATTTATAATGGCTCCAAGAAATGCTGTGGCTAAAATAATTACCACGATCAATGGTAATTGCTTTTTAAAATTTGCCATAAATTAACGCGTTAACGTGGCTAGTTAAAGTATATTAACACCTACCAAAGATGTCAAGCTGATGGGGGATATTTACCCTATAAAGTTATCCACTGTTTTTCCACTTCCCATCTCTTTAAGTCTGCGATATAATATCCACATATGGCAAATGATGAGAAGATTAATTGCCCGAAGTGTGGTAGATTGCTAGTAAAAAGCCCAATTTCTAACGATTTTGTTTGCCAAATAGATAGATTGAAAGAAATTTTTGAACCTCTCTATGGGAGGACACTTTCTGATGAGGAGATTGAGGAAATTAACGATAGTTTAGTTAATTTTGGTAAAGCAATACTGAGAATTAATACTAAAGTAGATTAAATTTAATAAATAACCTACCACGCCAAAAGGCAGTTGGGTTTCCGTGGTAGGTTTCCAACTGCTTTTTGATTAATAATTTATATGGAAAATCCCAATTTTATAATGATTTCTAGACAGCTATTTGATGATTATGCTTCGGGCCAATTAACGGCAGAGGAGTTAGTTATTATATTACATTTATTCTATAAAGCTAACATAGTTTCCGGCAGAGCTGGAGTAAACTATCAATCAGTAGCTAATGATTTGGAGGATCTATTTAAAAATTATAAAAATCCAGTAAATCAGGTAAATAAAGTAATGCTTTCCTTATTAAAAAAATGCCGGATTTGGTTTGAAAAACATTCAGGTAGTAGAAGTAAGTTTGAGGTTTGGATAGATAGGTATCCCTGTAAGAGAGATGGGTCTTGACAATCAAACCCCAGTATAATACTATGTAAGCAAGCGTTGTTTTCCAATTCTTGGAATACGACACCTTGTGGCTTGTCATCAATACCCGCAGACTGACAAGCCCTGCGGGTTTTGGTTATAACTGGGTTTTCAATGTTTCCTAGTTATGTACTGATCCTTGTGGGTATTAGGTTTTGTCTTATTACTTAATGCTCGCTTGGACTAGCATATAACTAATCGGGTTTAGGTCCGATTGGACAACTTCATATCAAACTTTCTGGTTTATTCAATAGCGAAAGCTAATTAGGGCAAGCCGTGGGGACAGACACGCCAACAAGCGCAGTAACCTTAATGAATAACAACTACCGGCCGAGGGCCAAAATCCTAATACGCAGGTAACTGTTTCTATTGCACTTTCCCTGCCGTCTAGTATAAGCGGAGTAGCATATTATACTGGGGTTAAGCTGTACGCCGGGAACTTCATCTCGTGGAAAGCCCAACTTTGTACCTTTGTTGGGTCCTTACGTTTCTAACCCCCCTAACTCTAACAAGTTAGTTTTGTTGATAACCTTTCTAACTTGTTTCACGGGAAACTTCAGGGGGTTAGGGGGGTAACTGTGTCCGTATTCTTATCTTTGGAAAGTTGCTTGGTTAGATCATAGATAGGTTATTAAATCATAGATAGAGATACTATTTAAAATTATTTTAGAAAGTTTTTTAAAACCTCCCCCCTAAAAGTTTTCTAAAAGTGTATATGGGGAATTGAAAAAAAATAGTTTATTTAAAATAAAAAAAAACAAGTAAGGAAAAAAACATATTAAGGGAAAAAAAAAGTAAATTTATAAATAAATTAGTTATTCAATCTTATCAATTTCTTACTGA
>NZBD01000013.1 GCA_002687735.1 Candidatus Iainarchaeum sp.
GAGGCGCTTTTGTTACAAAGGAATACGGTTTTGCCAGAGGTTTTGAATCGTTTGATGATGTCCATGGCTTGCGTGCAGAGGAAATGTTTTCTAATGCTATTAATTGGGTTGATTCTGATGCTTCTGATGAAAAGTTTTTTCTTTTTCTTCACACTTTTCAACCGCATGATCCTTACAAAAAAAGACAAGAAGTTTTTGAGAAAGAACCTTATGAGCCTATAAGTGATTCAGAAGCTTTGGAACTTTTTGAGAAAAAATTCTCAGATCAAAATTTGACTGCTCAGCAAAAACTAGATTTGTTTAATTATTCTTTTACAAGTGAAAGAATATTTGGGAAGGTTGAACCTTTAAATCCGTTTTTTGCTAAACTGATTCAAGATACAAATAATTATTCTAAAAAATTATTGGACAATTATTTGAAGATGACTACGTTCTATAATTCTGATGCTGCAAAAGAGTTAAGCGATTTTAATGATTCGCTCAGTTTCATAGTGGATTCTTATGATTCGACTCTGTTTGATGCGGATATTCAGTTTGCTAAGTTCATTAAAAAATTAGAGGAAAAAAATCTCCTTGACAAAACAGTTATTATTTTGCTTTCTGATCACGGGGAAGCTTTTATGGAACATGATTCTTTCTTCCATGCCCGCACTATTTACAACGAAGAAATTCATATACCTTTGATAATCAAATACCCTAACAATTATCATGCTAGGGTAAAGGAAAGTGTTAGCCTTGTTGATGTTTCTCCAACAGTTCTTCAGAGTTTAAAAATTGATTCTCCTGATTCTTTTCATGGAATGAGTTTGCTTAATGTTTTGCATGGTTCTAAGAGGGGCCCGATTTTTTCAGAAAAAGTCGGAACAACGGTTATCCAGGACAACTGGAAGCTCATTAGTCAAGACGGTTTAACTGAAGTCTATGATCTCTCAAAAGATCCTGATGAACAAGAAAACCTTGCTTCTACTAATCCAGAAAAACTGGAAGAACTACAAGGCATTTTGAATGCATTCGTGGTTTTTGGAAAAGAGAATTCTATTACTCCGAGTGAATCGTCGGTTGTTTGGGATTCTTAACATAAGATAATAAGTGAAAAAATCGCTAAACAAAGCTTAACCCGGGCCAAAAACACTTACTTTTATTAAAAGATTAAATAGAGTTTCCTCTCAATGTTTTTATGCCAAATATCTCAGTAGTAATGCCATGTTTAAATGAAGAAAAAAGCATTAAAACGTGCATTGAAAAAATCCAAAAAGTTTTCAAAAATAATAAAATAAGCGGAGAAATAATAGTCTCGGATAACGCTTCTACAGATTCCTCCGTTAAAATAGCAAAAGATCTCGGAGTAAAAGTAGTTAACCAATCAATTAAGGGTTACGGAGCAGCTTATTTACAAGGTTTAAAATCTGCTAAGGGAAATTATATTATAATTGCCGATTCTGATAACACTTATGATTTTTTAGAAATGCCAAAATTTATCCAAGCTTTAGATAATGGTTATGATTTTGTTATTGGTTCTCGTTTTAAAGGAAAAATGCAAAAAGGTTCAATGAAACCTTTACACAAATATATTGGAAACCCTTTCCTGAATTTTATTTTCAACATTCTTTATAAAACTAATTTTAGTGACACCCATTCTGGTTTTAGAGCTTTTACAAAAAAAGGAATTAATAATTTGGATTTAAAACAGCAAGGAATGGAATTTGCTCTTGAAATGATTGTTAAAGTATCAAAAGCAAATTTAAAATCAACAGAAATTCCGGTTAATTATTATGTTAGAGAAGGCCACTCAAAATTAAGTTCTTTCAAAGATGGTACAAGACACCTTTCTTTTATGCTAGGAGAGTGGTTAAAGTGAGAATAGCTATTTTTCACGATTATTTAGAAAACATTGGAGGGGGAGAAAAACTAGTATTAGAAACAGCAAAAAACCTAAACGCAACTGTAATTACAACAAATGTTAATAAAGATGCTATTAAAAAATTAAACTTTGAAAAAATAAAAATAATTGATTTGGGAAAAACTCCTAAAAATACATTTTTGAGGCATTTTTTTATTTCATTAAAATTTTTCTTATCTGATTTTTCAAAGGACTTTGATTACTATATTTTTTCAGGAAACAGAAGTATTTTTGCAACCTGGAGGCATAAACCTAATTTGTGGTATTGCCATAGCCCTGAAAGAGCCGCCTTTGATTTACACGATTTTTATAAAAGTAAAATGAGCTTTTTTAAAAAAATATTTTTTGCATTTTACTCTTTTTCCTTTAAAATTTCTTTTTTTTCTTTAGCTCTCCCAAACATTCAAAAAATAATCACTAATTCAAAAAACACTTCAAAGAGAATTAAAAAGTATTTAGGGAAAAACTCTCAAATTATTTATCCGCCAATTAACACGGCATTTTATAAAAACAAAAAATCTAGGGGGTATTGGTTGAGTGTTAATAGATTATACCCCTCAAAAAGGATTGGGTTGCAGTTGGATGCTTTTAAATTAATCCCAAACAAAAAATTGTTTATAATTGGAGGTTATGTAGAAGTAGATGATGGTGGGGTGCATAAACAGGAATTACTTTCAATTAAACCTGATAATGTTTCTTTTTTAGGAACAATTAGTGAAAAGGAATTGCAAAAATTGTATTCTGAGTGTGAAGGTTTTATTGCCACTGCCAGCGATGAGGACTTTGGTATGACTGTTGTCGAGGCTATGGCTTCGGGGAAAGCTGTTGTTTGTGTTGATGAGGGTGGTTTTAGAGAGACTGTGATTGATAATAAAACCGGTTTCTTGGTCAATGCAGATCCTTTGAGTTTGGCTAATGCTGTTAGAAAAACCTCTGAAAACAACAATTCTTTCAAAGATGCCTGTTTAAAGAATGCCAAAAAATTTGATTCTAAAATCTATTTTGAAAAAATCAGGGAAGTGATTTTTACATGAAAATTGCTATTTTTCATGATTTTTTGGATCAAAAAGGCGGGGGAGAAAGACTTGTTTTAGAAACTGCAAAAAATTTGAATGCAGATATTATTACTGCTGGTTTTGACAAAGATATTTTATCTAATTTGGGTTTTAAAGATCAAAAAGTGATTGTTTTACCTTCTTTTACTACAAATAAACGTTTACGTGATTTTTCTGCTGCTTTTGCTTTTTTGAATTGCAATTTTTCTAATTCTTACGATTTTTTTATTTTCAGCGGGGCTCTAACTCTTTTTGCTTCTAACAAACATTCCCCCAATTTTTTTTATTGTCACGAAACCCCTGAAGGAATTTTAAAACCAATTTTCAAAAAATTTATTAAGAACCAAAAAAATATTATTGCTAACTCTAAAAGAACAGAACAAAAACTCCTCAAAGAATTCAAAGTTAAATCAAAAATAATTTACCCTATTATTACTACTAATAATTTTTACAACAAAAAATCTAAGGGTTATTGGTTGAGTGTCAATAGGCTATATCCGCGTAAAAGAATTGGGTTGCAGTTAGATGTGTTTAAATTATTGCAAAATAAAAAATTAATTATTATAGGGGATTACCATTCTCGGCTTGCTGAGGAAGAGTATAAAGATTTTTTATTAAAAAATAAATCAAGCAATGTTCAATTTGCATTAAATGTTACTCAGAAAGAATTGCAAAAATTGTATTCTGAGTGTGAAGGTTTTATTGCAACCTCTGAAGATGAACCTTTTGGTATGAGCGTTGTTGAGGCTATGGCTTCTGGGAAGGGGGTTGTTTGTGTTGATGAGGGTGGTTTTAGAGAGACTGTGATTGATAATAAAACCGGTTTCTTGGTCAATGCTAATCCTAGTGATTTAGTTGGTGCTGTTAATAATGTTTCTCGGGATCCTGGGAGATTTAAGATTGCTTCTATTGAGCAAGCAAAAAATTTTGATTCAAAAATATTTTTTAAGAACATTAAAAAAGAAATAAACTTGGAGTGAATGAGGGTTTATTATGAAAATAGCTTCTGTTTGTTATGATTTAGAAAAAAGAAACGCTATTCCTACTGCTATAATAAAGATTAGTGAGGAGTTAAGTAAAGAGCACGATGTAAAAGTTTTTTGTTTAGTAAAACCGGAAAATCGTAGTGGTTTGAATTTTCAAATAGCAAATGTTCCGAATTTTCCTTTTTTTCAAGAATTTTTACGTTCTTTAACTTCTTTTTTTTGGTTTAAGAAAAAATTTTTTGATGTAACTATAAGCCCAGGGTTGCCTGTTCTAAACTCTGATTTGGTGATATCTCCAGCATGTAGTCTTTATGCAGTACTCTCGTTTTGGGCTTATGATAAAGGATCTCCTATAAAGGGAATTTGGACTGCTAGAATAGTTAGCACTATTCTTGCATCTCCTTCTCTTTTATTGGAATTTTTAATTTATAGATTTAGACTGTATAAAAAAATTGTGGCAAGTTCAAATAAACATAAAAATGAATTAATGCAATCATATGGAGTTCCCGAATCTGACATTGAAATAGTTCCATATGGAGTTGAGTTTTCAAGGTTTAATACAAGTGCTGATAAGAGAAGTAAAATTAGAAAAAAAATTAGGAAGGAATTAGGTTTAAAGAAGCAAAAAGTTATTCTTTTTGTGGGAATAAATTTTATTCAAAAAGGGTTAACTCATTTGATTGAGTCAATTCCGCTTTTGAGTGATAAGGAGGCTGTGCTTGTTGTTGTTGGTAATGATAATAAAATTCCTTATGAGGGTCAGGTGGAAAAGCTTGGAATAGGGAACAGAGTTTTTTTTGTTGGTCGTAAAGAAAATGTTCAAGATTATTTTAATGCGAGTGATGCTTTTGTTTTTCCTAGTTTTTATGAGCCTTTCGGAATAGTTGTTTTGGAAGCCATGGCTTCGAAGCTTCCTATGGCTGTTAGTAGTAATTGTGGGGTTACTGAGTTTATTAGTAAGGATTCGTTTTTGTCTATTGATGAGCCTTGGAATGTTAAGGAGATTGCTCGAAAGACTGATTTGCTTTTATCAAATAGTAAAGATGTAAAGAAAATGGTTGAAAATGCGTATTTGAATGTAAAGGATTTTTCTTGGGGGAAAGTTAGTAAAAAATATGCAAAAATAGTTGAGGGTTTATTATGAAAATTGCTTTTGTTAATTTTGATTTGGGTAGAAGAAATGCTGTTCCTTCTATTTTAACAAATATTAGTTTGGAGTTGAATAAAAAGCATCGTGTGAAAGTTTTTTGCGGTATTAAACCGAGAGATCGTGGTGGTTTGAGTTTTCAAAGTGTTAATTTTTTGGGTTTTCCTTTTTTTCGGGATTTTTGGTTTTCTTTGACTTCTTTTTTTTGGTTTAAGAAAAAGGATTTTGATGTGGCTATAAGTTCGGGATTGCCTTTTCTAAATTCTGATTTGGTTGTATCTCCATCATGTATTCTTCATGCAGTAAAATTACTTTGGACTCACAATAAAAAAATTCCCATACCTGTATCTTGGACTGATAAAATAATTATCACTATCAACATCTTTCCGGCACTTTTTTTAGAGTTTTTGGTTTATCGTTTTAGGTTGTATAAAAAAATTGTTTCCGTTTCAACTATCCATAAAAATCAATTAATGCAATTATATGGGGTTCCAGATTCCGATATTGAGGTGGTTCCTTGTGGGGTTGAGTTTTCAAGGTTTAATTCAAGTCCTTTTAAGAGAAGTAAAATTAGGAATAAAATTAGGGGTGAATTGGGTTTAAAGGAGCAAAAAGTTATTCTTTTTGTGGGAACAGAGTTCCTCCGAAAAGGTTTAGCTTATTTAATTGAATCAATCCCGCTTTTGGTAGATGAGACCGCTGTGCTTGTTGTTGTGGGTGATGATAATAGGGTTCCTTATGAGGATCAGGTGAAAAGACTCGGAATTGAGAACAGGGTTTTTTTTGTTGGTCGTAAAGAAAATCTTCAGGATTATTATTTTTTGAGTGATGTTTTTGTTTTCCCTAGTTTTTATGAGTCTTTCGGAATAGCCGCTTTAGAGGTTATGGCGTCTAAAATTCCGGTGCTTATTAGTGATAATTGTGGGGTTACTGAGTTTATTAGTGGGGATTCGTTTTTGTCTATTGATGAGCCTTGGAATGTTAAGGAGATTGCCCGAAAGACTGATTTGCTTTTATCAAATAGTAAAGATGTAAAGAAAATGGTTGAAAATGCGTATTTGGATGTAAAGGATTTTTCTTGGGGAAAAGTTAGTAAAAAATACGCAAAAATTGTTGCCGAAATCCCAAAAAATAAAAAACAGTTAAAACAATAAAGAAATTTAAAGTATTTTTTTTAATTTTAGTGAATTTAAAGCTAATAATATTGTTAATGCGATTGTTGAACCAAATAAAACTCCAGCAATTCCAAATGGGATAATTAGTATAAAACTTAAAATAATATTAATAATAGTTGCAATTAAACGGTTTCGGAAAAGAATTTTTTCTAATCTTAGAGACATTAAAGCTGTTGCGGTTACTTGATCTAAGAAAGTTATAGGGAGCAGCGGAATAAACCAAATAAATAATTCAATCGAATCAAAAAACTTTTCTCCAAAAACGGATAACACTATTTCAGTTCTAAATAAATAGAAAATTAAACTTATTCCAATAGAAAATAAGAATCCAAATAGTAAAGATTTTTTAATAATTCTTTTAAATCCCTTTTTGTCAGAAGCATTTTTAGAGGTTAAAGGAAATAATGCCTCATTGAAAGCACTCACAACTAAAGTAAACAAAATGTAAAATTTTGCTGCAACTCCATAAATCCCCAGAGAATAATCTCCCATTAATAGCTTTATCAGCAAAGGATCGGTGTATAAAAATAATATTCCTAAAAAACTCAAAGCCCCAAAAAAGAAACTTTTTTTGATTGCCCATAAACCTTTTTTAATTGGGTTAATTGAAATAATTACTTTATTTTTTTTCAAGAAAATAATTGAAAAAATAGTTGATAATAAGGAAGCAATGATATAAGCTATTCCGATCCCAATAAAACTAAACCCCAGGTATAATGCTGTTCCTGCTAAAATTAGTATAATGAAATTGTTTGCACTTAGAACAATTGATTGGGAAACGAAATCTTGTTTTGCTTTAAGGGGGGAAAACAAAAATACGATTATCGATTCTAATATAACCGAAATTATAATTGCCATCAAAATAAATAACTCTTGAAAAGAGAACTCTGAAAAAAACCCGATTAAAGTGCCTAATGCAATAACTATTATTGATAATATTATTTTTGAACTTAATCCATTAGCTATTAACAAATCGCTCTTTTCAGGATTTTTTGCTGTTTCCCTTATAACAAAAAAAGTTAATCCTAAGTCTACTATTGAAAAAAATATCCCGCCTAATACAAGCACATAAGTGTAGAAACCGAATTCTTCTACTGTTAAAATCCTAGCGATAAATATTGAAAGAAGAAAGAGAAAGCCTTTTGACAGAGAATTTGACATTAGTATTGCCAATGTATTTTTTGTCACTAAAAAATTAACCATAAATAAAAACTGAAGCAAATATTAAAAAATTCATAATTCTATGTCTGCTTTTGTCAGAAACCAGTTTTTAGTGTTCAAAATTCCTGCTTTTTTTATTTTCGGTATAAAACAGCTAACCATGAGGGGTATTTCGCTAAATGGCATTTTAATAAAACCCATTTCTCTTAACTTTGAAATAATTAAATTATCAGTAAAATAGCCCTCTAAATAAAAAACTGGTTCTTTTGAATAATAATTAACCATTGCGTTCAGTATTTCTTTATGATATCCAACGCTGATAAAATCAATTATACTGATACCAAATCTATATTTTTCAACAACAATATAACCAATAGGTCCATTTTTTTTATAGGCTATAAAAACATTATAATTATTATTAGGTTTTTCAAAAAACCTCCACTTAAAAAATTCCAGATCTCTGATAACACAAACTTTTTCGTGTTTAAATTTATTCCAAATAATATTAATGTCTTCTATTGGCTTGTTTACTTTAATTAATTTAATTTTATTACTTTGTTGGTTTTTTGGAAAAATTTTAAGAAAATTAAATATTTTCCCTTCTTCGCGTAAACCAAATTTTTTCAATACGGTTTTTCCTAATTTATTGGGAAAACCATATAAAATCAACTTTTGTTTTTCCGCTCTGTTTATTCCTTCTTTTATTATCTTTCCAAATATTCCTTTTTCTGTTTCTTCTTTTTTAGTTTTAACATCTTCTCCCTTAAGCCCTACATATTTTTTATTATTAATTTGAATAAATTGTGCTATTGATCCAGAGTGGCCAACTACCTCGTTTTTTTTATTAACAGCAATAATAGCCAATTTTTTTGCCACAACTGGTGTTAAGTACTTCCATTCCCAATATTCTCTTGAAATAATTTCAGAATCTTCGTTTAACAATTCTAATATGCTATTAGTGTATTTATCTGCAGCATCCACAATTCTAATATTTTCATTTTCCGTCAAAATTCATCACTTAAAAAACTTTTTTGTTTATTACAATTATTATGTTAAAAGAGAATAAATATGTTGATTTAGCGGTTGGGCAAAAAGCATTCATTTCAAGAGAAATCACGGAAAAAGACATTATGGATTTTGCAAAAATAAGTGGAGATATGAATCCACTTCACGTTGATAAAACTTATGCTAAAAAAGCAACGTTCAAAAATATTATCGCGCATGGAATTCTAACAGCAGCCCTAATTTCGGCTGTTCTTGGAACAAAACTCCCTGGGCCTGGTTATATTTATTTGCAGCAAGAAATCAAGTTTCTTAAACCTGTTTTTCCTGGAGACACGATTAGTGTGGAAGTTGAGATAACAAAAAAAATCAACGAAAAAAAATCTCTTGAATTAAGTTTTACTTGCACTAACCAAAGAAACCAAATTGTTCTTGGGGGAAGCAGTATTATCAAAGCTCCGCCTTCTCTGTATTAGGTGTTATTTTGAGTATAATTAAATTTGAAGAATTAAAAATTGGTCAAAAAAAATTTATCACAAAAAAAATTTCTCAAGAAAACATTTCAAATTTTACAACTCTAATCACAAAACAAGCCCCTCATTCTACTGAGGCTTCAGCTTCCTTTGTGAATGATCGTATTCCTCAAAGTTCTCTAATTGGGTCAATATTATCTGTTCTTGTTGGAAGCGAACTCCCTGGAAAAGGTTATATTTCAATTAATTATGAAATTTTTTTCCCAGAATCTAATTTAACACTTGAAGAAGGAGATATTGTTAAGGCAGAGTCAGAGATAGTTAAAAAAACAGAAGACGGTTTAGTAAAAGTAAAGTTAACTTGTTTGAATCAGAATAATGAGTTGGTTGGCTGGGGAACCTCTTTAGTAAAAAAGTTATCATTTTAATATTTCTTCATAAAGATTAAACACTGTTTTTGGAGAATGATCCTCAAACTGAATCCCATCAGTAACTGTTAAATAAGGGCTTCTCTTGGATTGAATTTCACTTATTTTCATTTCCACAATAACAAACCCCTCAACTTCCCTAATTTTTGTTCCAACCCCATTAATAGTAAAAACAAAATTATTTCCTCCAATTACACTCATACAAATTTGTCCATTGTCTAAAACATTTTGTAAAGATTCACTTTTATCATAAAAACCAAACCTAATTGTTTGCGCGTCTTTAACTCTAGTTAAACCCATGTGGGACACTCCAATTTTCCCCTTAGAATCAATTGTAGAAATAGTTGGAATACATTTCCCAGAATTAATGTAATCGATTGCTTTTTGAATTAACTCTGTTCCTAAATAATTTCCCATTAAAACAAGCCCCCATTAACATTAATCACTTCTCCGGTGATATAAGAAGCTTCATCGGAAAGCAAGAATTTAACTGCTGCTGCAACATCTTTTGGTTCCCCGATTTTTTTCATTGGAATATTATTCAAAAATTTTTGCATTACTTTCTCAGGAATTGTTTCCTGCAGTTTAGTATTAATTATCCCCGGAGCAACAGCATTAACATTTATTCCTTTTAAAGCCACTTCTTTTGCAATTGATTTTGTAAAACCAATTACTCCGGCTTTTGAAGCAGCATAATTTGTTTGTCCAATATTCCCTAACTGCCCTGATATTGATGTTAGGTTAACAATTTTTCCAAATCCTTGTGAAATCATTAAAGGCAGCACGGCTTTTGTGCAATTAAAAGTACCCTTCAGATTAACGTTAATAACCGCATCCCAATCATTTTCTTCCATTTTCAAAAATAAATTATCCCTAGTAATACCGGCATTATTAACCAAAAAATCGATTTTCCCAAATTCTTTTAGGGATTCTTTAAACATTGCTTCTACTTCTTTTGGATCCGAAACATTTGCTTTTATTGCAATTGCTTTTCTTCCTAAATTATTTATTTCCTCCACTATTTGGTTTGCTTTTTCTTCATTATTTTGATAATTAATTATTACATTACAATTTTCTTTTGCTAAAATAATCGCAATACTTTTCCCTATCCCTCCAGAAGCTCCTGTTACTAAACAAGTTTTTTCTTTAAACATTTTAATACCACTTTAACAAATTTGCTCCCCAACTTAAACCTGCGCCAAAACCAACCAGCATTACATTATCTCCTTGTTTTATTTTTCCTTTTTCTATTGCTTCGTTTAAAGCAATTGGGATTGATGCTGCAATCGTGTTCCCATATTTTTCAATGTTTGTAAAAGTTTTTTCCATTGGTAAACCAAGAATTTTCATTCCTTCTTTAATAATATTTAAGTTTGCCTGATGGAAAATAATAAAATCAAGTTCATCTTTTTTCATGTTGGCTTTTTTTAAACAATTATTAACCGCATCCGGAATTGCTTTTAAAGCAAAATCCCAGATTGCTCGCCCATCCATTTTTGCAAAAATATACAAATGAGCATTTTCTTCTCTAGAATGAGCTGTTCCAAATCCTTTTACAACTAATTTATTTGCACCTCTTCCATCAGCTCTTAAATAATTTGCTTTTAATCCAAACCCCTTCTCAACTTCTTGTAACAAAACCGCTCCTGCCCCATCAGAAAAAATTGTATAATTAGTTCTCTCACTTTCCACTCTAAACCTTGAAGGAATCTCCGCACCAACAACTAATACATTATCATAACTATTATCCGCCACAAACTTTGAAGCGGTAGCCACTCCATAATTAAAACCCGAGCAAGCATTCAAAACATCAAAAGCACCAGCATTAACTGCCCCAATTTTTTCTTGCACATAACAAGAGGTACTTGGGGTAACAGAGTCAGGAGTGCTAGTTGCTATTACAATTAAATCAACTTTTTCAGGTTTTAACTTTGCTTTTTCCAAAACCCTTTTACCAGCTTCAGCTGCTAAATCCGAGGTAGCTTCTTTATCTGCCCACCTCCGTTCCTTTATTCCCAGTTTTTCCCGAATCCAAGTGTCATTAGTGTCAACTCCCATATCCACAATGTCTTGGTTAGTAACTATTTTTTTTGGTAAAAAAGAAGCAGTATGAGTAATTCCAACATCCCGATAATTCATCCCAGAAACCTCATATTAATTATAATTTGAAAGAGTTTAAATGGTTAGGTTTAGAAATTTGCAACCCCGTATTCAGGGCAGTTGTTACAAATAGAGGAAGTTCCATTAACCATTTTTTTTCTGAATTCCGTGTATTTCTTGTTGTTCCAAATCTCTTTACCTTCCTCAAAAACATTACCTAAAAGTACGTGAGGTGCGTAACAGCAAGGACTCACATTTCCCTCAAGATTAATGTAAACCGCACTCCAAGGCCACCTGCACTTGCATTCAGTTAATTGCTCTTTTGTATATGTCCGTTCTTTTGTTAGTTCTCCGGTTGAAGGGGATACAACATCTTTAATTATCACATTATCAACCCCTAAATCCAAAAACTTTTTCTCTAATTTATCCATTTCATGTTGGTTCCTTTTCATTCTAACCGCTGTAACTACAAGTCCGGGGGAGTTTGAGTTTAATTTTTTTCTTGTTTTTATAAAATTTGAAATATTGTTAAGAACTTTTTCATAATTAGCCCCTATCCTGATGTTTTCAAATGTTTCTTTTGAATAACCATCAAACGAAATTATTAATTGGCTTAAACCACTTTCAATTACTTCAACACTTTTTTGTTCAGTTAAGAAAGTTGCATTAGTATTAAACTGCGTGTTAAGTTTTTTTTCAGTACAATAACTAACCATTTTCAATAAATCCGGGTTCATAAGTGGTTCCCCTATACCAGATAAACGAACATCTGTAATAGTAGGGAAAACCTCTAATATTTTTTTGAATTTTTCAAAACTTAAAAAACTCGGTTTGCTTAAATGCGGGAATAATTCTTCTTTACTTTCTTTTGGAAAATTCAATGGACACATTACACATTTAAGGTTGCAAGCTGTCGAGGTTTCTATTTGTATAAAATCAGGGTTACCATAAACCTTTTCCGGTAAAGAGTGTTTTTGTGTTTTAACCAGAACAGCGTTTGTTAAACCAGGCAAACCTTTTTTTGAGGTAATGTCTAGTGCTCTATCAAAATTTTCTCGTAATTTTATTAACATTAAAATCCCTTGTTTGCACCCACGTCAAAAGCACTTAAACTTGATTCCACTCTTTTAGGAATTAATTCAATTATTGATTCTCTCAAATTTTTTTCTGAAACAGGAAAATCATTTAACTTACTAACCGCTCCAAGAAAAAAAATGTTCTTATCCTGTAACTCAACAACTTGTTTGGTTAAATTTTCAAAATCAAGTTCCACAATATTTTTTCCGGTTATTTGAGTAGAAACTCCATCAAGGTTCGGGGCTTCTTCCTCAGAAATTAATAAGGAATTGTTTTCAACAGAATTTTTTTCAATAATCATTGTTCCCTGATTCATTAACATTTCTCCGTGTCTGAGTGCTTCAAAAGAATTCAAAGCAATCATTAAAGAAGCGCCTCCTTTTGGAATAACCGGACTTAATTTAGAACCAATTCTTATATGGCAGGAAGTACTGTCAAATCTTTTTGCGTGCCCTCTATATTCCGCCATGGTTGCTTCTAAACCCTCTTTCAAAGCAGCATTCAAAATAATTTTCCCAAGAGTAATTATTCCTTGCCCCCCAATCCCACAAACAATAATATCCATTCACTTAACCTCTCCTGGGTCTTTTTCCTCTTTTCGATCCTCTCCCTTTTGATCCTGTTCCTGATCTTTTTCTGTATTCATCTATTGACTGGGCTCTTGTTTTTACTCCTTTTCCCTTTCCTTTTTTTAAAATTTTTATAATCTCTGGAGATTGTCGTATTACTGAGTGTTGTTTTACTTGTTCGTTTGAAATAATTAAATCCACGATCATTCTAGTGGAAACATCGGTTCTTCCTAATCTCTTATTTTTTTCAGTTGCAATCCTTGATGCGCTTCGTTTAATATCTGATAGAACTTGTGCTATTGTTGTAGTGTGTGAAAGAATATTAATGATTTCTTGAATCTCAGTGCTTGTTAATGCTACTTTTTTTCTGTCCAAATTATTTCAACTCCCTGATTGTTCCGGGAGCAGCTAGTTGTGCACAGATCCCGCATCCAATGCATTTTTCTAAATCAATTCTTTGGCCAATTTTATTAGTTTTAATTGCCGGGCAACCTAATTCTTTTTTTGTTTCTCCGATAATTTCAAATTGTTTATTAAAATCAGTTTTGCTTTTCAAAGCACAAGGAGCTTTAAAAATAATTACTGCCGGCCCATTATATTTTGTTGCATCTTTTATGGCAATTTCACTTTCACTTAAATCATAAGGATTAACCTGCTTGAAAAACTGTACGCCACTAGCTTTCACTATTTCCATTAAATTAACTCTCTCAGATTCTTCTTCCAAAGCATTTTTTCCGGTTCCGGGATGAGGCTGGCCTCCAGTCATTGCGGTAACAGAATTATCTAAAACACAAATAGTAATGTTCGAATTATTAACCACAGAATTCATTAAACCCTGTACTCCTGAATGTAAAAAAGTCGAATCTCCTATTACTGCTACAATGTTTCCCTTGTAACCTGCTTTTGCAAAACCAGAAGCCATTGGAATTGAAGCTCCCATGTTCATACAGGTATCCAAAGCACTAATCGGGGGATGTGCGGCTAAATTATAACAGCCTCTGTCTCCAATAACAACAAATTCATTTTCAAGTTCCTGCATAGCATTTTTCAGTGCTCCGTAAAAACCAATATGGGAACAACCAGAACAAAGTGCAGGAACTCTTTTTGGAATCTCCTCTGGTTTAATTTCCTCATAGTTTAGTTCCAAAACACCTGCAATTGCTTTTTCTGTTAATTCAACATTCAATTCTGATTCTCTCGGAACATGTTTTGTTGTTGTTCCAAAAATATGCCCGGAAAAATGTGTTTTTGAAGCAATTTCCCGAACCTTCCATTCCATAATTGGTTCAAGTTCCTCTATTACTAAAACTTTTTTTGAATTGCTAAAAATTTCTTTGATTAATTTTGTCGGTATTGGATTAGTACTGGTTATTTTCAACACACTTGCTTTAACTCCTAGCCTTTCTAGTGCTTCTGTTGCGTAATTAAAAGAAATCCCGCTTGTAATAATCCCTAGTTCACTATCCACAATTTTTAGTTCATTAAACAGAAATCCATCAAACTCTTTTTCAATCAATTCAAGCTTTTCATTGTGTTTTTTGTGCAGGACTTTAACGTTTTTTGGTATACACACAAATCTTGATGGTTCTTTTGTAAAAAATGCCTCGCTATTCCTTTTTTTTATTTCCCCCAACTCAACCACAAAGCTGGTTTGAGCAATTTTTTGAGTGATCCTAATCTGTACAGGAACTTTAAATTTCTCACTAAACTCAAAAGCAAATTTAGTCATTTCCTTGGCTTCCTGTCCATTAGTGGGTTCTAAACAAGGAATTTTAGCCATTATTGAGTGCAATCTAGAATCAACTGCGTGCTGAGATGACATTGGCTCTGGATCATCAGCAACAATTAAAACCAAACCAGCATTAACTCCAGTATAAGCAACAACGTTCAAAAAATCCATTATAGTGTTTGCACCAAGATTTTTCATTGCACACAAAGCTCTTTTATTAGCAAAACTCGCTCCTGCAGCTAATTCAAAAGCAACAACCTCATTCACTGACCATTCCGCATAAACCCCTGTTTTTTTCGCAGAACCAGCTATTGAAGCCAAAATTTCTGTACAAGGAGATCCTGGATAAGATGTAGCCACACTAATTCCAGCTTCTAAAGCCCCCCGAGAAATAGCTTCGTTGCCACTTAAAATAGCTTTTCCATTTTTCTGCAATAAATCCATTTTTAACCACAAATCAATATCTTGTAATTGTTTATAACAATAATGTACATTTTTCTTTCAAATGCAACAAAAAATTCCTGCAATTTTAATAATTCTGGCAATTAGTTTTGTTCTAATAGAATTGCCCCATTTAGAAATTGGATTGCCTTTGCACAGTGATTCTTATGACAATATTGCTGCTGCTCAAGAAACAATTAGCCAAGGAACAATATTCATCGGAGATCCATATGCCCCTCCAAAAGAAAAATCAATTTATTTTAATGAAAATCCGGGTTACGATCTAGAAACAGGTTATGTAGTATTGCTTTTATTGCTTTCTTTTTTCCCTTTTATCTCTCTCACAAGTTTGCCTCTTTTTTTCCCGTGGCTTGTTTCAATTTTAGTATTTCTCTCGACATTTATCTTATTAAGAAAATTATGTAGACAGGATTTTACTGCTTTTTTCAGTTCTCTCTTCATTTTTTTCCTTCCTTCAACTCAACAAATGTTAGGGCCGCTATTTTTAGTTGCCTCCTCATTTGGTCTAATACTCGTGCCTCTGCTACTTTTATTGGGTTTTAATTTTTTAACTCAAAGAACTCATGCTAAAGAATTAGCCTTATTGTTAATTTTCACTGCGTTTATTTACCCCCCGTCAGTAGTAATTTCCCTTATTGCATTATTTTTCTTCATAATTGCTTCAAAAACTAATTTTGATCAAAACAAGCCTTTAGTGCGAGTATTTGCGGTTTTATCAATTTTAATTCTTGTTATGTATATGATCTGGGGGACTATGATTGCCGGAATTGATCCAATTCAGAACATTTTGTCCTATGGTTTTGCCGCAATCCTTGCCGGAGTCGATTTTTCCATTAACACTTTGTTACTGAGGCAAGTGACATTGGAAAATATTCCTTTTTTTCATGAATATTTAGGTTTGCCATTATTTATTCTTTCAATAATTGCACTAATTTATTTTATTTTTCGTGAATTTAAGGAAAAAAACAACGATCAAAATCTAATTTTTCTTTCAGCAATTGTTCTTTCAATCCTCACTTTTTTAAGTTTCGAAATAGGCCGTGGCATTATTGTTCCGACTGAAAGACTTGTTTTATTTGCTGCTTATTTTTTGCTTTTAACCCTTGGAATTTTTGTTTCGGAATTAATTATTTTTGTGAAAAATTATTTTTCGGAAAAAAATTTGTTAAATAAAATATTTAGCCAAAATTTTTTCTTGTTTTTTACTTTGCTTTTAACAATCATAATTATTTTTTCGAATCCAATCCAGACAAAGGATTTACAATTAAATATTCAACCTAATGAGTTCGATTCTCTTGAATGGATAGAAAATAACACTGCTCAAAACAGCCTTATTTTGGCTCCTCCATCCCTTTCAAAAGCAATAAAGGTTTTCACTAATCGGGATGTTACCTGCACTGTTTTCACTCGTTTTGGTTGTAATAAAAATTTAAATTTGCTTGTTTCTTCTTTTTTCTTTGCTAGTTGTGAAGAAAAAGAGAAAATAATTGATGATTATTTTAGTGCGGATTATGTTTTTCTCCAAAAAAAACTCCAACTTCCTAGTAGAATTTTGGAATTTTCCGAGCAGAACTGCGATTTTTTGAATAAAAAATTCGAAGGGAAAAACACAATAATATATAAAATAGAAAGTCGTTAATTAAAGAGAAATTTCACTATATACTATAAATGTATATACAATAATTATAAAAAATTTTGTAAAAAATTTTTTTTTGTTTCAGGAAAGGGGCATTGGTTTAATGATAAACAATAGATTTGTCACGATTTTATTAGCACTAATTTTTTCAAGCATAGTTATCTCTGTGTTTGCTTTTCCAATTGGAAATGGTTCTGAAATCCAAAATAATTATGACGAAATAGAAATTTTTAACTTAAAAAGTGCAGAACCAGAAGAAAAACCTTTTTACCTAGAATTTTTGGAGGAAAATTATCCGCAAAATTTTGACGAACCAGAGGACACAATTTTTTTCCCTTCTTTAACCGGAGAACAAGCTGAACAATCAGGAATTGTTGCAGAATTTTCAGGTTATGCAGGTTATGCTCCAACATGGACCTCAATGACTCTTAGTGTTTCATGCGCAAGCAGTGGACAGATTATAATTGCTACTGCTAATGGTGAGGCGGATGGCGAGAGTGATACATTAAGGATAGACTGTACTGATGACGGTAGCACTCCAACCACCAGTAATAATGGTTTTTGTTCTACAACCGGGGATTCCTCTCCTTATGCCCTATCATGTAATGGTGTCGGAGATCCCGGAGATGCTCTTGAAACTGTTAAGTGCAGAATGCATGACGGATCTAATTACAGTGATGTAAAAAGTGACACCTATACTGCAGACAACACCGCTCCAACCGGAACAGTTCTGGGCTTTGGAACAATAGCAACAACATCGATTGTTGTAACCGCTTCAGGAGCCAGTGATGCCGGTTGTTCAAATGTGCATGAGATTTCTCCTTATTACATTGACAGAACAGCTCCAACCGCAGCTAATTCTGGCTGGGGGTTAGGATCTTGGACTAATAATAGTCCTGCTTTGAGTAAAAACACACAATACACTTACAGGGCCAGAGTACGAGACGGAATACTTAATACTAGTGGTTATACTTCAACCCAAAGCAAATATACTCTTGCAGAGGCTCCTGCCTCCGCACCTATTGTTGATAATCCGTCAGGTTCCTCATTAGATGTTAATCCTAGCAGTGGTATTGGTAATCCTTCATCTACTCTTTATGCAATTGATTGCACCGGAGCTAATTGCCCTGCCAATGGCTGGATTAAAACTGATGGTACTTTTACATCTTCAGCTCAATGGCAGACTGATTCTACATGGGGAACAATACCTGTAATTGAGTTAGATGCTGGTACAGAATATTGTTTCCAGTCTAAAGCAAAAAATGGGGACAATGTAGAAACTAGTTTGAGTGGCTCTGCTTGTGGTACAACTTCTACTGCACCAGATGCGCCGACCATTGCTGTTGATTATAATTTTACTTATCCTTTGAACGCTGAGTTAGGTGCGGTGGATGTTAGGTGGAGCAATGTTGCTAGTGAAACTGGTTACAAATTATACCGGAGCACTGATAACTCTAGTTATTCGCTAATAAATTCCCCTGCTGCTAATGTAACCTATTACTCAGACGTTGATTTGCCTAATAACACAACTTATTGGTATAAGATCAAATCAACCAATGGTGCCGGAGATAGTGGCGATTCGAATATTGACACTGTTGTAATTCCGGATAGGAACAGTCCAATAAACCCAACTTTAACTTTGACTCCGCAGAATAATTCCAATAACAGGATTGACGCCAGCTGGACTGATAATGGGGATTATTCAAGTGAATGGCCATATGCAACACAAATTGATCCAAGTAATCTTAAAGGCTATTGGAGGTTTGAGGAAAACACAGGAACAAACACACTTGATTTGAGTGGAAATGGAAATGACGGAACAATTTCCGGAGCTGATTGGAACAGCTCAGGCAAAAGAGGAAATGGACTTAACTTTAATGATGCGGCGGGTAATGAATATGTTTCTACCGGGATAACTTCACATCCGACGAGTTTTACAGTCTCGGCTTGGGCAATGATAGATAATACTGCTAATGATTATGAAACAATATTCAGCAAGTTCACTTCAGGACCATTCAATGGATTCTTCCTGAGAAAATATGGTTCGACTCTTTCTGCTTATGTTTACAATGCTGGTACAGGATACGGTTCCTCAAGTACATTCACTGTTGGAAAGTGGACTCATTGGACCATGAGCTTTGACGGCACCACAATAAGATTATACAAGAATGGTGAACTTGTTGACAATGATCCGGGTACTATGGGAAGTAACGCTACCGCAATGCTCATTGGCGGAAATTATGCGGGAACTGAAACATTTGACGGCCAAATAGACGAAGTCCAGTATCACACATCAGCCCTAACTCCTGAACAAGTTAGAGCAAAGTACATGCATGATTCTTTAGTGGGGTATTGGGGATTTGAGGGAGGCAGTTTATTAGATAGTTCAAGTGAGATTAATGCCGGATCTGCTGTTGGAGGAATTAATTGCAGTGGCGACCCTGGAATAATGGGGGATGGCTGCACATTTGGAGGCAGTGGGGAATATGTTGATATTATTGCTGTTGATAATCAGGTAGATTCATATCAAGGAACTATTTCTGCTTGGGCTTATCCAACATCAACAGCATCAAATCGTTATATAATCGCGGGCATAGGAACAGGCACTAACAGATACTACGTTCAATGGAATAACGATGACCTTAGAGTTTTTAGGGGAAACCCAGGAGTTGCAATTAACCTTGATCTAGCTACTACATTAAACCAGTGGTATCACATAGTGATGACTTGGGAGTATGATGGCACTACCCAAACAATCAAAGGTTACCTTGATGGAGATTACAAGGGTTCTAACACGTTTACTGGTGGTGCAGGTACTGGAGGGTCATTTAGAATTGGCAGATGGTCCACAGACCAAGAATTTCCCGGGCACATTGATGAAGTAATGTTCTATGATACCCCGCTTTCATATGCTGATATAAACAAACTTTACCAAGCGGGAAAAAGAAAATTCAGTTTAAGCAGGAGTTCAACTTTAGGAGGGCCTTATATTCCGGTTAATGGTGCTTTTGAAACAATTGACTCTGTTTTGCCAAGTGGCTGGACTGTAACTGACACAAGTACAGGAAGTATAGTTGCGGGTGACAGTTTAGATGTAATTGGTTCAGGTTCCTGGAGAACAACGGCATTTACTTATGACACTACTTTAGCTAGGAATGTTGGAGTTACTTATGAAGGGGACTATAATGCTGATGTTTTGAGAGACACTATGATTGGTTTTAAGGATAATAGTGGATCTGTCTCTTACTCTAATGGAGTACATAACATTCGTTTCCATTCTAATGGAAATATTCATATTTATGAGGATTACAGAAACAGAGGCGTAGTAAGTACATGGGCTGCCGGCAACACATACCATTGGAAAATAATTTTGAAACAAACAGGAGCACTTTATTATGTAGATAATGTTTTAATTTATGATTCCTATTACAGTACGGAGAGTAACCTGAAACCATATTTCACACAACGCACCGCCGGTCTTGCAAGCTATGATAATTTGAAAATAACCGTTCCGACAATAAGCCTCTCTCTCCAAGACACCGGCGCAACTGATAATGCTACTCCTGCAACAATGAGTGCACCAACAGTTACTTCTTCAACAATAAACTCTTGTACAATGAGCTACTCTGCGCCGTCAGATAATGGTACAACATACTATTACACTTTGGATTCGGTTGATGATTTTAGAAATGCAAGCAATTTAGGTGCTGATAAATATGCTAGCGGAATACTAGTTGATGCTGGATTTGAAAATGCCTGCACTGGTGATGGTTGTGGTGGCTGGACAGGCAACCCAGACACCGGTTGGAATGACGGGTGGGCAGGAACTAAAACAATTGACACTACTGTTTCCCACACAGGAAACAACAGCTGGAAAGTAGCAGGTGCTGGTTTTGATGCAGGAGAAACACCAGGTTCTGTTAACACTGGAGGCCCTTATCAGGATTTCACTTTAGCTAACACAACTTTCCTAATTGGAGGTTGGTTTAAAACTGATACCGCTGCTACTGCATCAACTAACTTCCGAATGTGTGATGGTACAGAAGTTGAACAAACATTTACTGCATCAGATGGCTGGGTTAATTTTGAGGGAACCTGTACGGATTCTGCTGGTGCTCTTGCTTCCAAAATCCACTTTTTTGCTGGTTCTCCGTCTTCAGCATCTTCAAGTGTCTGGATGGATGATTTGTACATTAAAGAAATAAAATCAGCAACTGTTACTACTGGTTTAGCTGCTACGCCTTACACTATTACCGGCACCGGAGGAGGAAGCGATGCGGCTTCTCCTTACACTGCAGGCAGCTTAACCGCTAACACTTCCTACACTTATTCGGTTAAAGCAACAGATGTTGCTGGTAACATTGGAACTGATTCCAGCAATGACACGTGTATTACTTTGCCTGCAACTCCAAGCATTAGTACTATTGCCGGAAGTTCGTGTGGTTCAACAATAACAGACAAAACCCCAACTATTGCAGGATCTGCAATCGGTGGGTCAGCTGCGCATACTCATAGTGACTGGGCTATTTGTGATACTGATGCTGCTCCAACAGGAGAACCAAATACTTGTCCTGGCGGAACAACTGATTCTTCTGCAAATGATACTAGTAATAAAACCAGTTGGACTCCAGGAAGTGATGTTGCTGTCGGAACTTATTATGTTTTTACAAAATACAATAACTCTGCTAGTGGTTCCGGAGGAGATTCAGCTTACAGTGCTAGTTGTTCATTTACAATTGAAGCTGATACATCACCAACTTTAACAGTTGATTATAATTCCACTTATGCTTTGAATTCGGAGTGGGGTGCAAGTATTTTGAGTTGGAGTAATCTTACTGGAGAGTCTGCTTACAAAATATTCAGAAGCACTGATAATTCTACTTTTGATACAATTGAGAATGCATTAGCTGCTGATACAACCTCTTACAATGACCTTGATTTGAGTGATAACACAACTTATTATTACAAAGTTGCTGCAACGATTTCGGCAACGGATTATAATAGTTCAGTTGTTTCTGTTGTTACTTCTGATCGTGAAGGGCCTAGTGTTTCAACTTTAACTTTGACTCCTGATGCTGGAAATAATAGGATTGATGTTAGTTGGACTATTCCTGATGATAATTCAAGTGAATGGCCACAAGTAGTACAAATTGATCCAAGTAATGTTGCGGGCCACTGGAGGTTTGAAGAAAATTCAGGTACAACAACTTATGATCTTTCAGGAAATGGTAATGATGGAACTTTAACCAATTCTCCAACTTGGACAACAGGAAAAATCGGAAACGGACTTGACTTTGCTGATGCGGTTGGCGCTCAATATGTTACTACAGGGATAACTTCGCATCCAACAAAGTTTACTGTTTCAGCATGGGTGATAATAGATAATACTGATAATGATTATGAAACAATATTCAGCAAGTTCACTTCAGGGCCATTCAATGGATTCTTTCTGAGAAAATATGGTTCAAACCTTTCTGCTTATGTTTACAATGCGGGTACTGGATATGGATCATCAAGCAAATTCACTGTTGGAAAGTGGACTCATTGGACAATGAGTTATGATGGTATCACAATAAGACTTTACAAGGACGGCGAGCTTGTTGACAATGATCCTGGAACTTTAGGAAGCAATGCTACAGCAATGCTCATTGGTGGAAATTATGCGGGATCAGAAACATTTGACGGCAAAATAGATGAAGTCAGCTATTACACATCAACCTTAACCCAAGAACAAATTAGAGCAAAGTACATGCAGGGGGCTTTGGTTGGTTATTATACTCTTAATGAATCCACTGGAACAACTGCTTATGATTCGAGTATAAAAGGGTTTGATGGAATACATCAGCCTTCTCCTTATGACCCTGCTATAGTTACTGGTAGAATGGGAAACGCTCTCCAATTTGATGGCGATACGAATGTTGTAATTAGCGGAGTTGACTGGGGATTTGTTAATGGTACTCCTCATAGTTTTGCTGCTTGGATTAACCTTGATGCTGGTAATGGCGGTAGAAGAACTATTATTGGACAGGAAAGAAGTACACGAATAACTTTCCAGGTTTTAGGTGGTGAAAATATTGAGTTAAGGCACGATGATGGCGGAGCTGTATCAACAGGAAATGTTCCTGAGGGAGAATGGGCACATGTAGCTGTTACTTATGATGGCATCGACTCTGCGGATAACACTAAATTTTATATTAATGGAGTTCTCTCCGGTACTGGAAACTCTTTTAATTCTCAGGGTGTAAGTACTACTTGGTATATCGGACATGAGCAAAGGTTCAGTGAGGATTTCCTTGGTAAAATCGATGAGGTAATGGTTTTTGATTCAAACATAAGTGCTGCAGACATCAACAATCTTTACAATGCCGGAGTAAGAAAATATAATTTAAGCAGGAGTGCCACTGAAGGAGGAACTTATTCTGTTATTGATGCTAACACACTTTTAACTTCCTATACTGACACTGGTGCAAATGATACAACTGCTCCAAGCGGAAACACTATTTCATCCATTACTCCAACCATTGATCAACTAACGGTAAATTATAGTACATCAACCGATGCCGGGAACACTTATTATTACACTTTGGATGCGATTGATGACTTTGGAAATGAGAGTAATTTGTTTACAACTAATAATTCAGGTTTTGAGCAAGGTGATACTACTGATTATGCTGTTTATTGGAGCGCGAATTGTTCAGCAACTAGTGCCGAAGCTCACACAGGAAATTATTCTCTTGCTTGTACTGGTGCAACTGCTGGAGGAGCCTACCATGATAATATTAATGTATTAACCAATGGAGAAAAATATTTGGTTAGTGCTTGGGCAAAGTCAACTGCAGGAGCAACTGGTACATTTAATATCTGGGTTCATGATGTTGCTGGGGCTGGAGATGTTACTAGTACAAACAGTACTCCGGGAACCGAATGGACTTATTACTCAACAGTATTCACTGCAACCTCTACTTTAGATGCAAGAGTTCACTTGGATTATGATAATGGCTCTGGAACAATTTATGCGGATAATGTAAAAATACAGAAAATTGAAACAGACACAATTACAACTGGTTTGCATGCTACTCCTTATTTTGTTGATTGTACAAGTGGTGCTTGCACTACTGGGGTTGAGGATTGGGTTAGTGGTACTAGTGATATTGCAACTGGTTTGGATGTTAATGCTTCTTATTGTTTTAAGGTTAGGTCTAGGGATGCTGCGGCTAATGGGTCGGCTCTTTCCGCAGAGGTTTGTAAGTTTACTCTTGCTGAGCAGCCAACAATAAGTTCTGTTACCTGCACCTCTAATTCTTGTAGCGTTGCTTTTAGTATGGGGACTAATCCAGCTGCTACGGAATATTATATTACTGAAAAAAGTGGTAATACTGGCGCCACAGATTCTGGTTGGGCTACCGCAGCTTCTCCTTACTCTGACACTGGTTTGGATGCAGGAACCCAGTATTGTTATACAATAAAATCCAGGAATGGCGATAATACTGAAACAAGTGAAACTGGCCAAACTTGTGATACAACAGGTTCTGGGAATCCAACTCTAACAGTTGATTATAATTCCACTTATCCTTTGAACTCTGATTTGGGTGCAAGTATTTTGAGATGGAATAATCTTGCAGGAGAATCTGCTTACAAGTTATTCAGGAGCACCGATAATTATAATTTCACTACGATTGAGAATGCATTAGCTGCAGACACAGTCTCCTACAATGACCTTGATTTGAGTGATAACACAACTTATTATTACAAAGTTGCTGCAACTATTTCGGCAACGGATTATAATAGTGGAGTTGTTTCTGTTGTAATTCCGGATAGGAATGGTCCAATTAGTCCAACTTTGACTTTAACTCCGAATGCTGGAAATAATAGGATTGACACTAGTTGGACTGATGTAAACGATTCATCAAGCGAGTGGCCGCAAACTGTTCAAATCGATCCAAGTAATATTGTTGGTCACTGGAGGTTTGAGAGTGATATTGCTAATATTTCTACTTCAGAGCACACTTCTTATACGCAAGGTTCATTGAGTTATTCTGCCGGAAAAATTGGCAATGCACTTGATTTAGACGGAACAGCAAACACAGGAGCAGAATTATTAAGAGATGCTAATGCTGGTTTGTATGAAAGCACTTTCTCTTACTCTTTTTGGTTTAAAGCTTCAACTACTAGTTCTGGAGTTGCTAACGCTAGATTAATTTCTAGGGATTGTTCAGATTACTTTTGCTTATTGATGGATCAAGATGATGGAGCAGGAGCTGGAAAGTTAAATCACACTTATGCACCGAGCACCGGTACTGGAAACTTAACAATAAGCAATCCAACTGGTTGGCATCATGTTGTGGCAACGTGGGATGTTCCTAACACTACTGGAACCCTTTATCTTGACGGAGTCCAAATACACCAAAATACATCAATCCCTGCATTTACTGCAAGTGCAAAGCCTGTTGTAATTGGTGGAAACACTGAAGCAGATAACGATATTTCAGGCAGTGAATTCAAAGGTCTGGTGGATGAGGTTGTTTATTACAATATTACCTTAACTCCTGATCAAGTAAAGGAAAAGTACCTGCAGGACTCTTTATTGGGTTATTGGAGGTTTGATGAGGGAACAGGAACTGAAGTTGAGGATTCAACTGTAAATGATAATAATGGAACAATTACTAATGCTACTTGGACAAGTGGGAAAATCGGGAATGCATTGACATTTGATGGTTCAAGTACTGGAGTGAACACAGGAAATGGAGCTATACTAAACGACGCTAACGCAATGAGTATTTCCTCGTGGATTAATGTGAATAGTGGTGCAGCAGATTTAGGAACTATTGCAATGGAGTGGACAGGATATAACTTAGCCTACCGAACTGATGGTGGATCTAATGATTATTTCTGGTTTGAACTCCGAGGTACTGATGCTAGTACAAGAGACATTACATCAAGCAACGGTTACTACAATATTTCTGAAGAAACCTGGCATCATGTTGTGGCAACGTATGATGGAGCTGACATGAGAATATTCATGGATGGGGTTTTAATGAAAGAAGAAAACGTCGGAGCGTTTACAATTACTGATGATGCCAGTCCTCTGAGAATTGGAGAGCACACTGATTCAGGAAGCAGATACTTTGATGGTGAAATCGATGAAGTAATGATTTTCGACGCAAACCTAAGCGCAACAGATATCAACAAACTTTATCATGCGGGAGTAAGAAAATTCGGTTTAAGCAGGGCAACAGCTTCAGGAGGAACTTATACTCCTGTTAATGGTTTGTTTGATGATTTTACTGACAATTCTATTGATACTTCAAAGTGGACGGTTGTTGACACTGGTGCAGGGACCGTAACAGAGACTAGCGGTGCTTTGGAACTTGTTAGTACTGACTCTTGGACTACAACAGGAATCTATTCCACTCCAAATTTCTCCAGAGCCAATGGATTGATTTTTGAGGGAGATGTTAATGGAACTCATGGTTCTGGTTGGACTTCAGCAATTTTTGGTTTTAAAGATACCACTGGCAATATTCAGTATACAACTGCAATGCCATACAGCATGTACATGGGTTATCATTCAAGCACTTATCCAAACGGAGCAATAGGAATTTATAATTACAGCACATTGTTGGCGATATACACAACTGAGAATTGGGCTGCAGATGAAAAGCATCACTTCAAAATAATTGCTAAACCTGGAGGAGGCGCACAATACTTTTGGGATGACAAGCTTCTCTATGATTTGGATGTTGCTGATGATACTTCTATTTTAGGGGTCCTAAAAGCTGGTATTGATCCTTATCCTGCTGCTCCTGATAAATTTACTTTCGATAACCTAAAAGTAACTCCATTACTAACAACAACTTCTCTCCAAGATACTGCTGCAACTGATACAATTGTTCCTAGTGTTCCTGGAAGTTTAACTGTTGATGGGGAAACAACCTCTACATTAGATGTTAATTGGACTGCTTCAACTGATGATGGAAACACTTTCTATTACATTTTGGAGGCGTTTGATGACTTTGGAAATGAGAGTAATTTGATTGGCAATCCAGGATTTGAAAAATCCACTTTACAATTGCCATTCACAAGCGCTATTAGCGGTGGAACTATTTCTATAGATTCAACTACCTCTTATACTGGCGATAATTCTTTGAAGTTCGTTGCAACAGCTGGTGCTTACACTGCTCCGTATAATGATTCAAGTGCGCCTCTTTATACTTTGACTGAGGATTCAAACTTTTTGTTTACAGTATGGGCAAAAACAGACGTTCCAACCACAGATCAATTCCGAATGTATATTTTCTGTTTGGATTCCGCCTATGATTGGATAACACTTAACAGTGAAATTACCACTTTAACAACAAACTGGCAGCAGTATAGTGTCTCTCATCAGTGTGAAAATTCTGCTCACGATTATGTAAGTGTAAGACTTGATAATGCTACTAATGGTGAAGCAATAAATTGGTATGATGATGTAAAACTTGTCAAAGTTGAATCAGCGACAGTAACAACTGGTTTGAAGCAGTACATGATTCAGTGTACAAGTAAAGGAGGAGGGGCTTGTGATTTATCCGACACTATAATTACTTCTCCAACTATTACGAATAAATTCAATTCACTGGATTCAGGAACAGAATATTGTTTTACTGTTCTTGCTACTGATAATGTGGATAACAATTCTGCTGCAACAAGTGCGGTTTGTAGAACAACTCTTTCAAGTTCAATTACTTTAAGTTCAAGCTCCCATGGAAATGAAGCAGCATGGTATAATGATCAAACTCCAACTATAGCAACATCAGGAAGCTTTGACCACATTCACTATTGGGTTACACAAAATGCTTCCGAATCTGCAGCAGATATTTACTCCAATGGAACTCAAGATGCGGATGGATCAATAACAGACATGGCCGGAATTACAAGCGATGGAGTTTGGTATGTTCACGCGGTTTCTCACAACGCAGATCACGGGGGAACAGCTACGGATGCTTACAAAATACAGTTTGATGATAATGTTCCAACGCTCACAAGCTTAACAGTTAGTTCTTGGTCAGGAGGAGTAGCTAATTACACTAATGATGTAACGCCTCCATTTGCAATTA
This sequence comes from Candidatus Iainarchaeum sp., assembly GCA_002687735.1. GTDB lineage: Archaea > Iainarchaeota > Iainarchaeia > Iainarchaeales > Iainarchaeaceae > UBA493. The sequence continues at coordinate 27,994 of NZBD01000013.1, forward strand.
ATGGAGCAGCAGATACAGGAGGATCAGGATTATACCAAATGGCATTCAGCTGTAATGATTCCACCTGGAGTTCCTGGACAGCTTATGCAACAACTCACAGTTCTTTTAATGTTAGAACCGAAGACGGTTGTAGTGATGCAGAGGGAAGTAAAACAATTTATGTTAAATTAAAAGATAATGCAGACAATGAATCAGCTAGTTCAGCAACAGCTGCATTTACTCTTGATCAAAGCGCTCCAACAAGCAACAGTATTAGTGTTCACGCTAGTGCTTGGACCGGAGGAGTAACTAATTATACGAATGATAATACCCCGCAGTTAACAATTGCTTCTACTAATGCTTATCAAATGAAATTCAGTTGTGATGACAGCACCTGGACTTCTAATGAAGCTTATGCAACATCTATTTCAAATTTCGCTATTTCAAATTTCGATGTTAATTCTGGAAGCAATGGCTGTGCCGCAGCTGATGGAAGTAAAACAGTTTATGTAGTGTTTAGAGACGAAGCCGGAAACAATGCAACATCAGCTAGTACAACTGCATTTACTCTTGATCATATTAATCCTCCATTAGCATTTATTAGTCCGGCTGATGCATTCAGATATAAAACAGGAAATGATCCTTCATTAGTTTCAAGAACCACTCCTGATACCTCAGGATTACAAGATTGTTGGGCAAGAATTGGTACTGGAAATCCTCCAACATCTCCATTAAGAGAGGTCCAAGGTTCAATCAGCACTACTGATTGTACTTACTCAGGTTACGCTGGTTTAAGCGAAGGAACTTATTATTGGGACTTTAATGCAATGGATAAAGCAGGAAACTGGAGTTCTTACTCAAGCACAAGAACTATTATCAGTGATAACACCGCTCCAACTGTTCCAAGTACTTTCGTTATAGAGGAAGATTCAACCTCTCCTTATTGGGATAATGTTAATAACAGCAAAACCGAGTTAGGGTTTGTTGCTTTAGAAAGCGGAGAAGCCTGTAAGTGGAATTTAACAAGTGTTGCTTATGCTTCAATGTCTACTGGTTGTACGGTTGGGGGAACCGATGTTAATTGTGCATTTGGAAACTTAACCCAAACAAACACCGGCGGCCAATACTTGAATAGGTATCATTCATGTATTGATTCGGTTGCAAATGATTATGCTGCACAACAAACAGCTTTTGGTGTTGACTGGTCAAACCCAACCACAAGCGATAATTCAAGCACAACAATAGTAGCACCAACTTATAATGTTACAATTACTGAAGCTGATAATGCTTCTAACACAGGAGCTGACATTACCACGGTTTATTGTAAAGGAGTTGCTTGTACTCCTGGCACTTCAGTTGATAATGGTGGAACAGTTGCTTTCACTGCTTCTGACAGAGGAGCAACCGCTTTGAGATACTATTCAACTGACCTAGCTGGAAATGTTCAATCAACAGTTACTAAAACAATTAACATTAACCAATTACCAAGCTTCTCAGCTGCAAGTGATGATGCTGGAACAATTCAGGGAGGCACAACCGTAACAGTAACAACAACCTCTGATGATCCAGATGCTGGTCAGACACAAAAACTAGTTATTTGTAAAACATCCGGAGTAACCGGAACTGATTGTGATGGTGGAGCAGGGGATAGGTATTGTACAGTTACAACTGGCGTTGATGGTAATGATCCAAATTGTGATTGGACTTCTGAAAGTGATGATTCAACTCACACTTGGTATGCTTATGTTTTCGATTCTCTTAACGAGGGTTCATCAGATAACCCAAGAACTGGTTCTTACACTAATGATTCAACAGATCCAATAGTTTCCCCATCAACTCCTGCTGATGGAGCAGGAACAAGTGACACAACCCCAACGTTTACAGGAACGGCTAATGAAAACATTAGCAATTGCCAAATCCAAATGTCCACTAACGAAAATTTCTCTACAACACTCCACAGTAATTTAGACGGAAATGTTAGCGGGGGAACAACCTGTACTTACAACTTAGCCGATGTAAATGCTTTAAGTGACGGAACTTATTATTGGAGATTAAAAGGAACTGATACTGTTGGAAATGCAGGAACTTATGATGCTAATTACTCCGTTATAATTGATACCTCAATCCTATCAACATCAGTTGTTAGTGTGGCTGGAGATTCAAGCTCTCCTTACTGGGATACTTCTAATGATTCTCAAACAACAATTTTGGTGGATGGAGAAACAGGAATGAATTGCAGATGGTCAACTGATGATGAGAGTTATGATCAAATGGTTACTGATGGAGAAACAACTTGTTCAGTTTCAGGAATACAGGCAACCTGTAATTTAGGAGCAATTACCCAAACAACAGCAACAACTTACCATGTTGCTTGTGAGGATAGTGTTGGAAATGGTCAAGAGGCAAATTCCAACCTAGATATTACTTTTGGAGTTGATTGGACAGCTCCTGTTCCTGGACAAACATTAGTAACTTCTTTAAGCACTGGAACTCATGTAAAAAGCCCGGCCACATTTGAAACCGCTGTTGTAACTGATAACCTTGGAGCCGGAAATTTAGATACCACCTCTTGTGAGTACACAATTGATAATTCTACTTGGGACTCAGGAACCTGGAGTGGTGCTTCAACCAAATGTGTTGATAGTAGCATTGCTTTGAGTGCGGGAGTTAATACTTTCAATTATAGAATGAGAGATCAGGCAGGAAACTTAGGAACAGGCACATCAGTTGCAAGAACAAGAGACAATGATAATCCAACGGGTGCAACTCTAGGGTTTGGAACAGTTACTTATAACTCAATAACCGCAACCGTTTCCGGAGCAACTGATGCTGGAGCTGGTTTACATAGTACTCCTTACAATTTTAGTGAATCAGTTACATCTGGTTCAAGTGGCTTCCAAGCAGGAACAAGTTGGTTACACCAACCAGGAGGAGCTGGTTTAGATGCTAATATCGCTTACACTTATTCCGTTAATGTTAGGGATGCTCTCTCAAATACTCTTGGTGTTGCATCCCAAACAAAGTTCACTTACGCAAAAGTTCCGGGAATTAGTTCTGTTACTTGTGACGCGGTTAATTGTACAGTTAACTTTGATGTTAACGGAAACCCTGCAGCAACAGAATTCTTTATACTAGAAACAACAGGAAATACTGGCGGGTCCAATAAACCATGGAATGCTGTTGCCTCTCCTTATATTGATACAGGAATTACTCCGGGAACCCAATATTGTTACAGAATTAAAGCTAGAAACTATGATGGAGTAGAAACAGCATTCTTCCCGCCAACCGGACAATCTCCTATATGTGGTTCTGGTTCTAGCGTGTTTGTTCAAACATCTATTAGAGATGTCAATGGCTTCTTTGATTCACAAAACCCAGACAAATGGATTGCACAGTGGACGAACACTGATGTTAATGCTCATTTAACTTGCACTGGTGGAACAGGGGCTGGTGAAAACATCGGATTCGGACCGGGTAATAGTGGAACGGACTACTTTACTTGGAATGATGCTAAATCAACCCCAACTGACACAGGAACCGACAAAAATGTTACCTTTGATAATGGAATTAATTTAACCACTGATCAATTTTCAGATACTGTGTTAAAGCTCAAGGGATCTGCTTTACAAGGAAATATTAATATTGTTGTTAGAAACGGTTCTAATGATACTGAATGGACCCATTATTCTGCTTGGTTAGAACCATTCAACATTAATCCTCGATATGTTGGAGCTAATGTTAGGTATAGAACCGCTTCCACTAGAGCTGGTTTAACTTCAGCTGGGTGGAGTAACTTCAAGCCTCCAAATAACGAGTTATCTAGTATAACCGGACAATGGATCGAATTCCATGTTAGATTATTCAGGAATACGGCTATTCAAACAACAACTGATTCAATTTCTTTGAAAGGATTTTTCATTGATTATTCAGCTACCTCAGTTTCTCAGGGTACGGCATGTCAGGCAACATATTACAGACTTGATACTGATGCCAGTGCTACAGAATCGTTTGTGCCGACAGGAGCAGAAGCCGGTTCGGTGTTTGCTTATAGTCAAAACTGGAGATTATTAGATGCAACCGATAAAAATATTTTCTTTAACCAAGATGGAAACTATGCTCTAAAGTACTTCTCCAGAAGCACTTCCAGTAATGATGAATTTTCAAAGCAAGTTAATATTCAGATAAAGAAATTCCCAGATTCACTTAATTTGGATAGCTTTTGTTCAGGAATCCAGGATAGTGCTAACCTAAATATTGATTGGGCAGATTCATCAAGTTCAGAGGGAGTTTATGCTTACAGGTTATTTGCTTCCACAACCTCTGATTTTACTCACAGAAAATTAATGTTTGAATCAGGTTCAACTACTCAAGCATCAATTAATTTGCAAACTGACTTGAATTTTAGTGTTTGTGGAGATGAAACTTGTTCTGTTAACGAGAATTGTCCGGCTGATTCATTGAGTTGTGACTTTGGACAAATTTGCAGTGATGGATGCCAGTTACAAGAAACAGTTACCTATACAGAAAACCCAACCACTTGTGACCCAGGAATAAATGACTCATCATTAGATAGTTGGTGTGAAAACTTGTTCGGAACGGGTTATGCTTGTATTGATGGTTGTGTTCCAACAGGCAGTAATCAGTTTAGTGACAACACCTGGGAAACAACAGCTTCTGGAAGCAGTAATAGTTTTTGTGGAGACAACTATTGTGATGCTGGAGAATTCTGTCCAAGAGATAATATTTTCTGTGGAGACGGATCTGTTTGTGTAGCGGGCTGTCAGGGAACATCAGATGTTTGCGGGGATAGTAGTTGTAGCGAGTTTGAGAATTGTAGTTTAGATGATAGTGCTTGTGGAAATGGTTATGCTTGTTTAGATGGTTGTGTTCCAACAGAATCAGGAACTGCTAACCAAAATGATTTCTTTGTCCCTCTTTACCAAACAACAGTTGGATCTGATTTAGGAACTTGCGGAGATGGGTTTTGTGGTTCGGGAGAGTTTTGTCCGTTTGATAATAGGTATTGTAGTGAGGCCGGAGGAGCAAATATTACTCAGGGAATTTGTGTAAATGGCTGTGTTGACCCAATTAATGATAGTTTAGGCGGATTAACTACTTTGAATTGTGGTGATGGTGTTTGTGGAATTGGAGAGCACTGCCCAACAGATAATGCTGCTTGTGAAACTGGAGAAGCTTGTATTAGTGGTTGTTTACCCGCTTCTGGAGACCTTATTGATAATCCAGAGTTCACTAGGTTTGATTCCCATAGGGGTTCATTAGATGGGTCAATGTGGTTCCAATTAGAGATTGAATCTGTTACTGGTTCAAGGGTCAGAAGCCCGCCTGTTAATTGTCAACTTGACTTTGAGAGCCCATTCCAGATTCCTAGTGACGGAAGAGGATTAGTTACAGAAATCCAAAGTGGTTGGGGAGACCTGAACCTGAACTTTGGAAACACTGCGTTCAGCACTGATAATAATGTTGTAATTGATGCTAACACTAGTGCTCCAACATTCCCATACGGAAACATGTTACAAGCTTATAACTTCGAAGTATTTGGAGGGTTCCATGAGTTTGAAGGTGAAAGACCAAGATTAACATTAGATATTAATGTTAGTGCTTTGAGCTGTTCACCAAATTGTACTAGCACTGATTTACAAAGAGTAAGTATTTATGATTACAACGAAACAACTGGCCTATGGACAAGACTGCCATCAACAGTTAACTTAGACACCAATGAAGTTTGGGCTGATTTGAACCACTTTTCATTATACGGTCAGGGAGAAGACAATGACAGTCCAACTGTAACTTTACAAACTCCAAGCGATTCAGCAACAGAAGTTGCGGCATCCCCAGACTTCACTGCAAACCCAAGTGAAACAGTAACAAACTGTTATTTACAGGTTGACAATGCTAGCGATTTCAGCAGTCCGTATTCAGACTTAGATGGCGTTGATGTTGGAACCGATTGTGATTACGCCGGATCAGAATATACAACCGCATTCCCTGATGACACCACTGTTTACTGGCGCATGAAGGCAACGGATGAAGCAGAGAATGTTGGAGTTTATGGAGCTGCATTCAGCTTTGCTACTACCGACACTTCAGGCGGCGATGGAGGAGGCCCAACTTGCGGTAATGATTCATGTGAAGCAGGAGAAACTGAAGCCAGCTGTCCGGCTGATTGTGCTGTAGCTCCTTATTGTGGTGATGGAACCTGTGATTCTGGAGAAAACAGGAACAATTGTCCTGCTGACTGTGGAACTCCGCCAGAGGTTTGTGATGGCAGAGACAATGATCATGATAGCTTAGTAGATGAAGATCTTGGCACTGAATCCGGGTATCTGGAACAGGCTTGTGGAACATGCGGAGTACAAATTTGTTCTACCGGTACATTCAATGTTACCTGTAATGAACCGGGAGTATGCGGAGCAACAGACTTAGTAATACCAGCTTATTCAGCAGAAGCACAAGTAGAATACGAAACAACAGGAGTAGTTTCATTTAATGTGCAGAACAATGGAGAAGCAACAACAGAAACATTTATTGTTGCATTGAAAACTGATTCAGGAGCAACAATAGTTGATACTACAAGTATTACCGGTCTTGCAGCCGGAGACATGACCGGAGGCGCATTCAATATTGTTTGGAATGAATCTAATGCCGGCACTACAAAATCATATTATATCGAAGCGGATTCCACAAGCGTAATTGCTGAAGCGGATGAATTCAATAATAATACTGCAAACTTCGATATACAGTTTGGTCAGGAAGAAATCTGCAGCAATTTGGTTGATGATGACTTTGACGGAGTTATTAATGAGGGTTGTGGATTACCTAACCTGACAATTACTAGTGTTGAGGTCGGAACTCCTGAATATGTTGATAGTGAATTGATCAGTGTTGACTTTACTGTTACTGTTGTAACTGAATATGAGGATGTTGACACTGAATTTATCGTTTCCTATTTCAAAGATATTTTGGACGTTGATAACAGGATAACTCTTGAACTCATAGACTCTATTAGAGTTGGCGAAACAATAACCCTGCAGTTTGTTTACACTGCGCCTATAGGTGAGGTTTTCAGATTTGAGGGGCCTAATCATGTTGAAAGTGATGTCGCATTATTTGCTGACCTGACAAATTTCTATGTTGAGGTAGATTCCGAGGGAAATATTGAGGAGGTTGATGAAGAGGATAACATTGTAACTATTAACATCCAAAACTTAGTTCCGGATTTAGCCTTTGAACCAACAACAACAAACATTCCTGCGTCCTCTTTTATCGGGGAAACTATACCTGTTTCAGCAACGGTTGTTAACAACGGAGATGCCACGGCAATTGCAGAATCTTATAGCGTTTCTATTTTTGTTGATAATTTTGTGGTTCCGGATTCCGGAACTATAGCCGGAGTTGAATTGATCAGCGGTGCTTCGGAAGAAGTTTCATTTAATATTCCGACTTCTTTATTAGCTGAGGGAGCACATGTGATAAAAATAAAGGTAGATTCTTTGAATGAACTTGCTGAGTCAAACGAGTCAAACAATGAAACTGAAGGGCCGCATATAGTGCTTTCCGGTGACGATCAGATTTTCACTTATCCTGTATTTACGGATAGGGAACCAATAATGGTTGGTGTTTGGAATTCAATAGAAACTCCATCAAATTTTACTTTTAATATTCCGCGCGTTAGTATCTCAAGCATCGAACTTTTAACCCTGACTGGTTTGAGCAGTATTTCAAACTTCGAAATTAACTTGTTAAATACAAATGCGGATGTGGATACTTTTAATATTAAAGTCAACAAGGATTCTGTTAAAATTGCAGATCAGGATTTTGAGGTAATTGAATCAAATACAAGCAATGTTATTGATCTGGTTAACGATAGGACCATTGACTGGGTTTTGGATGCGAGGTTTTTGAAATTAATGCATTATGAAAGAATAAACCAGTTATCATTTGTGTGGTGGCAGTTGTATGGTGAAAGATGATGAATAGAAATTTACTATTAATATTAGCACTTTTCGTGCTGTTGCCCAGTGCAATGGCGGCTTCAACAATTCTGATTGAGATTCAGGAAAATCCACAAACACTTGAAAATGAGCTTGTGGCTTCCAGCGTGTTTGATGATGATGATTCTATTGAAAAAGTAGATCTTTTTGTAACCGGCACTTCAACAAATCAGTATACTTTTACTAATGTGGGGCAGGGAGACATTTTTGATATTCCTTTTAGTTCAACTGATACGGTTTCTTATAATTTTACTGATACTGACGGAACCACAATTGGTTTAGGGACTTTACTGATTGTTCAAACAGGTTCAGGGAATCCTCCGGGGTGTGAGGGTGGATGTACAGTTGAAAAACCAACAAATCCTATTTCGTATGTGAGACTTGAACCAAGAATGGCGCCAGGAAACAGCGCTTATTATGTGGATATGGTTGCTGAATTGAAAGACGGGTTTACAATTTCTTCTTTTGTAATGCGTTATGGTTTGAATCATAATTGGTCAAACCAAATAGGTAATGGGATTTTTGACGGTGAAAAATATATTTTAACTCTTGGGCCTTTTACGGATAAAATTTTTGTCAGAGGCAGGTTTGATGTTGTTGATACCGGAGGAATTACTCATAGGAGAGGGCGTGCTAAATCATTTGAATTATTTTTGCCTGAGGATAATACCTGTAATATAAGTCAGGTAATTAGTGTTGCTCCGTATGCTGAAAACCCTGAAATTGAATTAGAGGAAACAGCATCGTTTGCCAATTTAGGCGGCTTTTCATTTTTGACAGTTTCAGTGGATTCTGGAGGATTATTGGAAGCAACTACCGTTGTTGATGATGACTTGAGCATTGAAAGAGTAGATGTATTTTATCAAGTTGGAGATAATGTTACTCAGATCACATATAATAATGTAGTGGAGGGTCAGGCTTTAGGATCTATTCCGTCAAGTGTTGATTTTTCATGGTATAACTATTATGATTTTGGAGGTTCATTTTCCAATATTTCAGTTCTAAATCAGTTTGTAGAGGAACAGCAGGAACCTCCTCTTCCTCCAAATCCTGACCCGCCGAGATATATAAAAAGCGGGCATCTGACTGCTGAGGTATCTTCTGATGGAAAATCATTTGAAATAACAGTGGTTGTGCCAAAAGTTAGTAAAGACCCTGATGTTCCTGATGGTGTAAAAGCAGTTTACAGAGTTGATGGAGGCGAAAAAAGATTTGTGGAGTTAGTTGACACAGGGAATACTTACACTGCATCAGTTGGAGTTTTTGATGGGGAAGTTACAATAACCGGCTCTGCAACTGCTGAAGGGCCTGAAGGAAAACAATGGCGTAACATTGCTGCTGGCTGGTTTTCATTAGTTCTTGGGGAACAATTGCAGTGTGTAGAGCTTTGCAATGACAACGTTGATAATGATAATGATGGTTTGGTTGATGAAGATTGTGTACTGCTTCCTGAATTGTTCTTCTTCAACAAGAATATTCCTTATTATTCACTTTCAAGCCAGCCAATACAAGCCGATGTAACAATCAAAAACAGTGGGCTTTCAAATTCATCAGGATTCAGCGTTGGATTTTATTTAAATGATGAATTAGTTTCAACACAACCAGTTTCTTCTTTAGGGAGAGATGTAGCTGAAAAAGTTTCTTTTGAAATACCTTATGCTGAAAGTTATGAAGGAGAAAATGAAGCAAGAGTTGTAATTGATCCAGATAACGAAATTTCTGAAATGATTGAATTAAATAACATTTACATTCAGGAAATAATTATAGGGCCTAACTTTTTCGATGTTGAATTAAACGCAAACGATTCTCATTTCCCCGGAGATATAAGACAAGTAATAGTCATGGATGCTTACGGAATAATAGTAAGCGATGCTGATTTAGAAATTACTGTTCCAAACGGCCAGATAATAACTCTGAAAACCGATTCTGATGGAAAGGCAGAATTCCTGCTTCCTGTTTCTGGTACTTATAGTATTAAAATTACCAAAGAAAAATTCATTCCGTTTGAAGGAAAGTTTGCAATTGCAGAAATTGTTGTAACCGGATTAAGGGAAATTCTTCCAATTGGAGAATCACAGGAATTAATTATTGAAAACACAGCCCAAAAAAAACTGACCAGCGGAACATTAGAAGTAAGTCTTCCTGAAGGAACAACTCTGAACTATGATCTTAGTACAACTCCAGTAATAATTTTCGAAGTAACCCAGCAGGGAAAGTATGCTTTAAAAATTGTAAGAAACGAACTTGTGATTTATGAATCAGATTTCCTTGCAACCAGAATAATAGAATCAATATTATTTGGTCAGGGTTCATTGATTGATTTATTATTCGGGCCAATAATTCGGACACCGACATTATTCTTATTGCTAATAATTCTCGCTGCTTTGAGTTCTTACTTTGCTTACTCAAAAGCACCAATGTTCTTCAGAAAAGGAGCCAAAGGAACAACCGAGAAAAAAATCGAACAGGCAATGCGTGTAGGAATAGCTTTCACCTATTTCCTGTTGCCATTCCAGTTTGACAGGATGTTTGGATTCAATGCAGGATTGATGATAATCTTCCTAGAAGTGGTAGCTCTCCTGATCTATGAGTATTACTTGAAGCAGATTAAGGGCAGAAAAGCGATTAGGGTTAAGTAAATTGTATACTGTGCTTACATTTAAATTCCTATAATTCCTATTAATTACACAATTTTGAGGTGTTTTTGGTTTGAAAGTAGCTATCAATGGTTTTGGAAGAATAGGAAAACTAGTTTTAAGATACGGAATTAAAGAAAAAATCGATTGGGTTATTAATCATCCAAGAGGAATCGAGAGTGCTGAGCGTGTTTTTAAGTATGATTCTGTTCAGGGAAAATTTCCCGGAAAAGTAAAAATTGATGGCGATAACTTAGTAATTGACGGAAAAAAAGTGAAAGTTATTTCTGAAAAAGTTACCCCTGATAAACTACCGTGGAAAAAACTCGGAGTTGATGTGGTAATAGAAAGCACTGGTGCTTTCAGAAAAAAAGAAGATGCAAAAGGCCATATAAAAGCCGGAGCAAAAAAAGTTGTAATAAGTGCGCCAGGAAAAGGCGATATCGAAAGTTTTGTAATGGGAGTAAACTCAGACGATTTAAATAAAAGTGATGCAATAATTGACAATGCTTCCTGCACTACAAACTGTTTAATGCCGGTTCTAAGAGTTCTAACTGATAAATTTGGAATTGAAAAAGGATTCATGACAACAATCCACGGTTATACCGGAGACCAAAATCTTGTTGATGGCACTCATAAAGATCCAAGAAGAGCAAGGGCTGCGGCGGTTAACATTATTCCAACAACAACCGGTGCTACAAAGGCTGCAGGAAAAGTTATTCCTGAATTAAAAGGAAAGCTTGATGGAAAAGCAATCAGAGTTCCTGTTCCAACTGGTTCTTTAGTTGATGTTACAGTGATTCTTGGAAAAGAAACAAGTGTTGAAGAAGTTAATTCTGCAATGAAAAAAGCTTCAGAAGGATACTTGAAAGGCATCCTTGAATACACAGAAGAACCAATAGTTTCAACTGATGTTATTGGGAATACTCATTCAAGTATTTTCGATGCTGAATTAACAAAAGTTCTCGGAAACATGGTTCAGGTTGTTTCTTGGTATGACAATGAAGCAGGCTATTCTAAAAGAACAGTTGATTTGGTTAAGAGTTTGAAATTGTGATTTTTTTTATGGAAATAAGAATTACTTTGCATGCTAAGGAAAGAATGAAGAAATATGGTCTGATTGAGTTGCAGGTGAAGAACTGTGTTAACAATCCTGACATCGTTGTTGAGGGTAAAAGCAATAGGAAGATTGCTCAGAAGAGGATTAATGGTTATGTGCTAAGGGTTATATACGAGAAACATGACAATGTTTATGTTGTGATAACAACTTACAAGGCAAAACGTGAAAGATATGAAATATAAATATGACAAGGAAACGGATATTTTAGTAATAGAACTCAGCATGGATAAACCTGACTTTGCCGAACAAAAAGACAATATTATTACTCATTATGACAAGAACAATAAACCAGTTGAAATAGAAATTCTGGGTGCTAGTAAAGCTACAAAAGAAATGCTAAAAGCAATCGATACCCAAACAACTGTAAGTGCCTAACTTATTGTTTCCTGTACTCAGCAAACTTCTTCAAATACTTTTGTGGTTTTGATAACCATTCAAATTTTTTAGGATTCTTAATTGCATCAGGATACATAGGTCTTGAATTAGAATAACCAAATTCAGGAAAACTCTTGGAAGAAATTAATTGCACAGGAGGATTTTTTTTATACTTTTTGTTTTTCACAAAACCCTTTGATGTTTCGTACCATTGGGCTCCTTGTAACTTTTCAATCGGCCCATAATTGCTTTTGAATCCCGGATAAACCCAGTTAGCCATTACTAATGGTTCTTTGGAAGAAGGATTTACAGTTACATGCGCAAATCCCGGAAGCATCAAACATTTATCTCCTGGTTTTGCATCAAAAACCAAAAATTCAGAGCCATTCTGTAAAAGATAATGAGCATGACCAGATAAAATCTCATAAAGTTCCGGCCACCAAGTTTTTGTTTTAGGAACCTTTGGATGATAATGCCCAAAAGTTTTGTTTGGTTCATCACCCACATTAAAAGCCGGTAAAATCGTAATATCAAACCTAAGATTATTAGCCATTATTTTTTTACGGTCTTTTTCCATTGCAACATCTCGGTACATATCATAAAACTCTTTCGGAGCCTTAGCTTTTGGATTTTTCAGAACAGCAGCCATTCTCTCCCTTGTACGGCCTTCAGGAACCACTTTTTTCATGCCTTTTCCAAAAACAAGCTTATTTCCTTTGAGTTTTATTGGCAAACCGCTAATTTTCCTCAAATCTGTTATATTCATGCTAGAATTAAGACAATTATGAATATATACTTTAGCCTGCATTCTTCAAGTATAATCTGGCTTTGGTGAGCTCTTGAAATACAAAAGTGTTTTTGATTTTGATCTGAAAGGAAAAACTGTTTTTATGAGGACAGACCTCAACAGTTCAGTTGTTGAGGGAAGAGTTGTAATTTCTTCAAGGTTAAGAGAACACTCCAAAACAATTTATGCATTAAGTGAAGAGGGGGCCAAAGTTGTTGTGTTAAGCCATCAGGGAAGGCCCAGCGAAAAAGGTTTTATTTCATTGAAAAGACATTCTGATCACATCAGAAAATTTATTGACAAACCACTTAAATTTGTAAAATGGGAAGATGATTTTGAAAAAGAAATAAAATCTCTGAAAGATGGCGAAGTAATAATTTTGGATAATACTCGTTTTTTGAAAGATGAACAAACAAAAAAAACTCCGGAAGAGCATGCTAAAGACGAAACAATAAAAAAATTAGGTGCTTTAGGAAACCTGTTTGTGCAGGATGCTTTAAGTGTCTGTCACAGACCGCATGCAACTGTCGTTGGTTTCAAAAAATACATGCCTTGTGTTGTGGGGCCTGTTCTTGAAAAGGAACTTGAAGCTCTGGAAAAACTTGAAGATGGAACAAGCAATGGAAAACTTTTGATTCTCGGAGGATCAAAACTAAAAGATTCAATTAAACTTCTCAAAGGAATGCTGGAAAACGGCAGAACCAATAAAGTATGCATTGGCGGATTGTTTGGAGAACTTTTCATAAAAGCAAACGGAATAAATTTTGGCGCTAAGGACTCTTTTTTCACTGAAAAAGGTTTTGATGAACTTGTTCCAAAAGCAAAAGAACTTCTTGATAAATATTCCGACAAAATCATATTACCGCAGGATCTTGGAATGGAAGATAACAAAAAAAGAAAAGAAATTAAAGTGGAAGAACTCCCATCGGATTTAAATCCTATGGATATTGGCACTGAAACAACTGAAACTTTCAAAAAAGAAATCAGAGCTTCTAAAGTTGTTGTTTTTAATGGCCCAATGGGTGTTTATGAAAAGGAAAAATTTTCGGTTGGAACAAAGAAAGTTATGGAAGCACTTGCATTTCATAGGTGTTATTCAATAATAGGTGGTGGAGACACAGAACGTGCCCTAACAAGCTTTGGATTAGTTCCGCAGGACTTTTCTCATGTTTCATTAGCAGGAAAAGCACTCTTACAATACCTTTCAGGAATTCCGCTTGCGGGTCTGGAAATTTTAGAAACGAATTAGATTTTTATATCTGTGAGGCATTTGTTATACATGGATCTCAAAACAATTCTGAAATTTGCGTTTATTGTCATTCTTATGATTGCATTCCTCTATTTTAGAATCAACCTGACTTTGTCTACCTTGATTGTAACTGCCGTTACTATTGCCCTATTTTGGAGATGGATTGTGAAATAAAACCTAAATCAGGCTAACTATTTTTCCAGCAATCTTTTCCTTAGTTCCTTTAACAAAAACAGTTTTTTCCCTTGAAACAATCAACATTTCGCTTTTATCAGAACCGGTAGGATTCTTGGAAACATCATTAACAACAACCATTTGCAATTTGTTTTTTTTCAAAAATTCTTTACCAATTTTCCCCAATTCTTTTTTACTCTTGTTAGTTTCTGCTTTAAAAGCAATTATTTTTAATTCCGGAAACTTCTCGCGAACTTCACTTAAAAGTTTTTTTGCAGGAACTAATTCTAAATTAATTTTTTTAGAACTTGGAATTTTGTTTTTTTGTTCTTTTGCTTCAAAATCATTAATTGCTGCAGGTAAAACAAAATAATCGGCTTTAGGAAGTTCTTTCATTATTTCAGAATAAAATTTTTCATGCTCCGTTCCTTCAACCAAAGAAACAGTAGCTCCGTTTAGCAAAAGTTCGTGTTCCAAAGCTTTTCCCATTTTTCCGGAGGATAAATTAGTAATAATCCTCATAGGGTCAATTTGAGAATAGGTAGCTCCGTTTCCTAAAAGGATTTTTTTCCCTTCAAGTTTTTTTTTACCTAAAGCTTTCTCTACTTCCAAAACAATTTTTTCAACAGGAGCAAGTTTTGCTTTTTCTTCTTCCACTAAAGGCTCAATTATTTTAATTCTTTTTTCCTTTTCAAGTAATTCTAAATTTTTTTGCACAATCGGATGCTCATACATAGGTTCGTGCATTGCAGGAGCAATAAGAACTGGTTTTTTAGAACCGATTGCAATTGTTGCAAAAGTTGTGATAGGAGTATCATCAATAGCCATTGCGATTTTTGAAATAGTATTAGCTGTAGCAGGAGCAATAATCATTAAATCAGCCTTGCCTTTCTTCCCAAAGAATTTAACATGCTCAACTTTACCAGTGATTTGAGTAATAACTGAATTTCCAGAAGCCCATTCCATTGCATCTTTAGTAATAATTCCTTCAGCCCCCTTGCTCATAAGAACCTGAACACTAAAACCTTTTTTTCTCAGAACCCTAACAAGATCAAAAGCGCGTATAGCAGCTATGCTTCCGCAAATCCCCAAAACAATGGTTTTCATGCATTATTTTCGAGTGAAAAACAGTATAAATGAGTTCCATCAATTATTTTTGCTTTCCAGTTAAGCTTTAATTTAGTCTAATCTTTATTCTAAGCATGCTTGACAATCTTTCTCTTGCTTACCTTTTACTGGAACTCAAACCAATCCTTGTGAATGGTTTTATCAACAAAGTAAGCGAAATCAAAAATGGTTTCATAAAAGTCAAGATTCACACAAAGAACGGAACTAAGGATCTTATTCTTGCTCCGAACGAACTTTTTATTTCCCAATACTCGCTCCAGGCCCGTCACGGAAAATCAGGATTAGCAAATGCTCTGCGAAAAGAACTTTACAACAAAAGAATTGTGGATATTTACCAGAATGAGTTAGACAGAGTTGTTGTAATCAAATTTCTTGAACATTCTATTGTGCTTGAATTAATCGGAGAAGGAAACAAAATTTTCTTAGATTCTGAAGGAATAATCCTTTCCTGCCAAAGAAATGAAAAATGGGCTGATCGAACAACAAAAAAAGGCGAAAAATACATTTTCCCAAAACCAAAAGGAACTAATCCTACAAAGCTAACTTTAGCCGATTTGAAAGAAGCTTTCTCCGTTTCTGAGAAGGATTCAATAAGAGCTTTAATGTCATTAGTAAATATGGCTCCCCTTATTGCTGAGGAGGTTTTTTATCAATTAAAGTTGGATAAAAAAAGCAGAGCAAACACCCTAAAAGACGTAGAAATCAAAAAAATAGTATCAAAAGTGAAGGAATTTTATACTCCAAAACTATCAAATTTAGCTCCGGTTTCATTCAATGAACAACCCTATCCATTTACCCTTGCTGCCTTTCAAAAAACTCCTGTTGAGAAAATAGATTCTATAAGTTCTTTTATTGATGAAAAGATTTCAAACTCTTTAACAAAAAGTGAAGTTGAAAAAGAAGCTGCTGTAAAAGAAAAAGCAGTTTCGAAATTAGAGTTCCACAGGAATCAGCAAACATTAGCTAAAACAAAATTCAAAAATCAAATTGATCAGGGGAAAATGAAAGCAGAATTAATTTATCAGCATTATAATGAACTGGAAGAATTGAGAAATGCAATCCTAAAAGCAATGAAAAGTGGTTTGAAAGAAAAAGAAATTATGTATAAGTTCAATTCTGCGGTTCAAAAAGGAAATAAAACAGCAAAGCTAGTTACACAGATAGACTTCTCAAAAAAGAAGTTCACTGTGGAACTTTAATCTGCTGCGCCGATTTCTCTTTCATCAACAATAAAAACGTCGCTCACCGCAGTTACAGCTGAATATGGAACCTCTATTACTCTGTCTTTAGCTTCTACTTTCTTAGCTACTTTACTGTCCCTGTCAACCTCAACCAAAAGTGCTTCTATATCTCCTGATCTTTCATCAACTAGAAGATCAACTAATTTTCCAACTTCGTCTCCTCTGTTGGTGATTACTCTTTTGGTTGCTAACTGCCTTGCGATTGTGTATTTGTACATGAGAATTACCTCTCTATTATTTACTATATAGGAAAGTCTTACTTATTTAAAAATTTTACCCAAGAAACCCCCTATACATAACGAATTTTGGCCTTTTTTGTTAATATTCTGCTTATAATTAATAA
>NZBD01000014.1 GCA_002687735.1 Candidatus Iainarchaeum sp.
AAGGAAGAAGATTCCAAAGACAATGATGCTAAAGAAGAAAGTGAAGAAACAGAAGAAGAGGAAACAGAAGAGGAAGAAGAAGAGGATGAAGAGGAAGAAAAAGAAGACGAAGTAGATGAAGAAGAAAATGAAGATAACGAAGAAGAGGATGAAGAAGACGGAGAGGAAGACTCTGAAGAGGAAGAAGATGATACTGTTGATGCTGATTCACAGGAACCTGAGGAATTGAAAGCTCCGCCAAAGGAAGATATCAAAAAAACTATTCTTGAAAAAGCAGATAAGGCGGCAGGGACAACAGTAATACCTCTTGGAGAAAAACTGGATTTTTTGGAAGATAAGGAAAATAATTCTGTTTTTATAGGGAGAAAATCAAACATATATAAAAAATTCGGATATGATGCAGCACTGCAGATAGGAAAAGTTCAGGAAGCAGAACACGAATTCAAAGATGTTTATTTAGATTCTTTAAACCCGCACGTTGTGTTTGTATGCGGAGCAAGAGGCTCAGGAAAAAGTTATGTTCTAGGAGTAGTTGCAGAGGAATTAGCTGACAAAAACAAGAACGTAGGAATGATAGTTGTTGATCCGATCGGAGTATTCTGGTCAATGAAGTATCCGAACAAAGAGGACAAGGAAGTTGAAAAACTTTCCAAATGGGGTTTAGCTCCTGAAGGTTTGAAGAATATGAAAGTTTTTATTCCAGAGGGAGTAAAAAAAGACGTTCCAAAATCAACTTATGATTCTGGCTTTGCAATACAACCATCTTTACTAACAGGAGAAGACTGGGCATTAACATTCGGAATTGACAGATTCAGTGTTTCAGGATTGTTATTGGATAAAGTTTTGAAAAAAGTAGAAAAAGGATACAAACAAAAAGAAACTAACAAAAAAATTCCTGCAAAGAGGAAAAACTTTTCAATAGATGATTTAACCACTTGTTTAGAAACCGATGCTGAATTAAACAGCCGGGAAAAAGGTTACAAGCCTGATTCAATAAGAGCAATAACAAGCAGGTTTGACGCTGCAAAAGAATGGGGAATTTTTCATGAAAAAGGAACCCCGTTAGGGAAACTTTCAAGAGAAGGACAGATGACTGTACTTGATACATCTTTTTTAGATGATAATGTAACTGCTTTGGTAATCGGGATCTTAGCAAGGAGACTATTAGCTGCAAGAAAAATTTCAACAAGAAAAGAAGCAGCAAACCAATTCAAGGAACTAAACATGGAAGAGCTTCTTGAATTAGAAATACCTCCAACATGGCTATTTATTGATGAAGCACACACACTAATCCCAAGTGGAAACGAAATAACTGCAGCAACATCAGGATTAATTGAATATGTAAAACAGGGAAGAAGACCTGGGCTTTCATTAGTATTTGCTACACAACAGCCCTCAGCGATTAACACCAAAGTCTTGAGCCAACTTGACATAATAATGTCACATAAACTTATTTTTGATGATGATATTAAAGCAGTAATCAAAAGAACCCCTACAATCATTCCAAAGGTGTATAAAATACCAAATTTCATCAAAACACTCCCTGTTGGAGTAGCAGTAACAGGAGATAGGCGTGAAGAAACATCAAGAGCATTCATAATGGGAATAAGGCCAAGAAAAAGTCAGCACGAAGGAAGGGATGCTGAAACAACAGGTTTTTCAGAAACACTTGAGGAAAAGCAAGTGGTAAAAATTGCAGTTGGAATGATTTCTAAAGATGTTGAAAGAGAAGAATCTGTTGATATTGAAAAAGTACAGTTAGCCGTGGAAACTCTGAACAATAAGTACAACTCCAATATTGCTGTTAATGATGTTCTCAGAAAACTTGAAGAAAAAGGATTCGTGGTCGGGGAAACCAGTGTAATGGTAGAGGGCTATGTTCAGGAAAATGCTGTTGACGAATTAACTGAGGATGAAAAAGAAGAAAATGATGATGAAGACGAAGAAGAAGATGACGAAGAAGATGAGGACGCTGAAGAAAGTGAAGACGAAGATGATGACGACGAGGAAGAAGAAGATGACGAAGAGGAAGAAGATCAAGCAATTGAATTACTTTCGCTTCCAAAAAGGATTCCTGAAGAAGATGCAAGAAAAATTGTACAGAGAATACGAAAGAAAAAATTATTTGGTTTACTTGGAAATGCCGACAGGATTGAATCGATTCAAACTAAATATTTCCCGATGTGGAGAGTAAAGTTTGATGTTATGACCAGAGGAAAGGAATTCATTTCCAGAGAATGTTTCATAAACTCAAAAAGTGGAGAATTTGTGCATTTTAAAGACGGGAATTTTATTGAATCCAAAGGATTTAGAAATTTAAGCGAACTTAACCAGGAAGAAGTACTTGTTATGAATGTACTCCAGAAAAAAGAACTTTTAATTGAAGAAATAATGGCACAAACTGAATTAGAGGAAGCAAAAATAAGAAGAATTTTACAAAAACTCATGGAAAAATCACTGATTGAAAAAATTACTGATAAAAAAACCGGAAAAATCATTTATTGGGTAAAAGAAAAAATCGATCTTCCTCCAAACGAAAAACACGAAATGTTATCTTCAATTGCAGCACTCCCTTTTGTAAAAGCAGAAGCATTGAGTATGGAAAGAGAAACTTATTCAAAAGAAGAAGCTGCAGAATCACTCAAAAAACTCTGGCCAAGTGTAATAGTAAAAAAAACAGAAGCACTATACAAACCTGTTTGGCATATTGTACTTTCAGAAGATGCAAAAGAAAGAAACGTTCTTATTGATGCGGTTAATGGGAAAATACTTGAACAATAATTATTTTCTAAATTCATTAGGAAGAACTTTTGAATCTTTTTCAAGAATTGTGCCACAATTTATAGTTGAGTTAACTCCGGTTTTTAC
The DNA here is from genome assembly GCA_002687735.1 of Candidatus Iainarchaeum sp. Taxonomy (GTDB): domain Archaea; phylum Iainarchaeota; class Iainarchaeia; order Iainarchaeales; family Iainarchaeaceae; genus UBA493. The sequence goes on from NZBD01000014.1 coordinate 2,869, forward strand.
ATTATCAAAAAACAAAGCACCTAACTTTCTCCTTCCAGAATCTACTTTATTTCCATTAAGATTAACTTTTACCGATTTATTATCATGGCGAAGGTTAGCAATTTTGGTTCCTGCTCCAAGATTACAGTTCCTTCCAATAACAGAATCTCCAACATAAGAAAAATGAGGTATTTTAGAATCATTTAAAATAATAGAGTTCTTTACCTCAGAAGTGCCTACAAAGCAATTATCAGCTATAATAGTGCCTTTTCTTAAGTAAGCATTAGGACCTATTACACAATTGTTTCCAACAAAAACATTTCCTTCAATTCTTGAGCCTGCTTTTACAACAGAACCCTTTCCAAGAGAAAGATTACCATCAACAACCACACCGTTTTCTACATAACCTTCTGTTTTTGATTCTAATTTTTGCATTTCTTTTTCAGCAAGTTCAATAAGCTCCCAGAATTCAAAAGGAACATTTTTTTCAAGACGCATTTCAGCTTCCTTAATTAGGTTTTCAATCATTCTCCAATCTCCGTTGAAATAGCTTCCGATATAGAATCAGAAATTTTTTTTATTTCTTCCTCATTTTTTCCCTCAACCATTATTCTAGCAATATTTTCTGTTCCACTATACCGAACAATAATTCTCCCATCAGAACCTAAATCTTTTTCAGCAGCTTTAATTTTTTCTTCTACTCCAAATAATTCAGAAAAGGGTTTTTTTTCTTTCACTTTAACATTTACTAATAATTGTGGGAAAAATTCTAACGGAGAAACCAATTCTGAAAGTTTTTTTTCCGTAACCTTCATTAACCTCAATAATTGGAGTGCAGAAATTATTCCGTCTCCTGTTGTTGTATAATCTCCAAAAACAATGTGTCCGGATTGTTCTCCGCCAAAAGTATAATTGTTTTTCCGCATTTCCTCAATAACATAACGATCCCCGACTTTTACTGAAACCGGTTTTATTTCATTTTTTTCAAGGAACTTATGCAAACCAAGGTTGCTCATAATGGTTATAACTGCAGTATCGTTTGCAAGCTTGTTTCTTTTTTTCAGTTCAACTGCAGCAAGAGCAAGAATAGCGTCTCCGTGAACTATTTCTCCGAGTTCATTGCATACAATTGCTCTATCCGCATCACCATCTAAAGCAATTCCTAAATCAGCTTTATGTTCTTTTACTTTTTCACTCATTTTTTCAGGAAAAAGAGCACCACATCCATCATTAATGTTATTTCCGTCAGGCTTGTGGAATAATGTTATTACTTCAGCCCCTAATTCTGAGAAAATTTTTGGAGCAACACTATAACCTGCTCCGTTAGCACAATCCAAAACTAATTTTAAACCGGAAAGATGAATATTTTTTACAGTGGATTTTGCAAACTCTATATAACGCCCTTGCGCTTCGTCAATCCGAAAAGCTTTTCCAACAGTTCCATCAGAATTTTTTATTTCTTCATCAGAAAGAACAATAGATTCAATCTTATGTTCAGTTTCATCACTTAACTTGTAACCTTCAGAATCAAAAATTTTTATTCCATTATCATCCGCAGGATTATGAGAAGCACTTAGAACTATTCCTGCATCAGCACTAAGAGAAGTTGTTAGCTTTGCAATTGCCGGGGTAGGCATTGGTCCAACAAGAAAAACATCAACACCCATAGAAACTATTCCTGCGGTCAAAGCAGTTTCTAACATATAACCAGAACGCCTGGTGTCTTTACCAATAACAATACTGTGCTTTCCGTTGTTTCTGAAAATGCTTGCAACAGCTTTTCCAACTCTCAAAGCAACCTCGGGAGTCATGGGGTATTCATTTGCTTTTCCTCTGATTCCATCAGTTCCAAATAGTTTTCTTTCACTCATTTTACAGTCACACTCTTTGCTAGGTTTCTTGGTTTATCAGGGTCAAAACCCTTCTTTAAAGCCAGAAAATAGGATAATAGCTGTATTGGAATAATAAGGGAAATTATATTAGCATTGCCGCAATCAGGAACCGCAATATTGAAGTCAAATTCAGAATGCTCTTTGGAATCAACTCCTATTGTTAATGCCCCCCTGCTTTTCATTTCAATAGCATTACTAAGAACCTCTGCTCTGGTTTCAGGAGTACAAAGAACAATAGCAGGAGTTCCTTCCTCTATCAATGCAATTGTACCGTGTTTTAATTCTGCTCCTGCAAAACCTTCAGCATGAATATAACTGACCTCTTTAATTTTCAAAGCAGATTCCAGAGCAGCCGGGAAAGCTTCGCTTCTCCCAATAACAAAAATGTTTTTTTTATTTGCCAGTTTTTCTGCAAGTAATTCCATTTCCTCTTTGGAAGAAGAAATTAAAGATTCGATTTTAGACGCTGTTTCTTTTACTAATTGTTTTGCTTCATCATTTTTACCAACAACAGAGTAAGCTAAAAGAAGAAGAATTGCAAGTTGGCTTGTGTAACTTTTTGTAGAAAGCACACAAATTTCAGGGCCTGCATTCATCAAAATAGAAACATCAGAAGTACGCATTAAAGAGGAATCCATTACATTAACAATCGAGGCAATCTTTGCGCCTTTCTTTTTTGCTGCTTTTACTGCATCCAAAAGATCGGCTGTTTCCCCACTCTGACTTAAAGCAACAACAAGAGTTTTTTCATTCAGAAAATTTTCAACCCTTGAAAATTCTGAAGCAAGAATAGTTTCAACATGCAAACCAGCATTGCTGAAAAAATACGAACCGGCAACACACGCATGATAAGAGGTACCGCAACCTATTAGGAATACTTTTTCAGAACTTTTAATCAAACTTGTTAGTTCATCAAGCTTTTCCTTTGGTTGTTCGATTGCTAACTCAAGTGCTTTTGGCTGTTCTGAAATTTCTTTCAACATGAAATGCGGATAAGATCCTTTTTGTGCTTGTTCAAAAGACCAAGTAAGTTCCTTAGTTTCAAAATTAATTTCTTTTCCGGAAGCAACATCAAAAACTTTTGGTTCCAAAGAAATTACTGACATTTCATTATCATTAAGAAAGTAAACTTTTTTTGTTTCGCCAATAAATGCGGTTGCATCAGAAGCGACAAAAAAAGATTCACCAAAACCAAGAACTAAAGGAGAACCATTTCGTGCACAGACTAATTTATCCTCTCCCTGATGAATTGCAACAATTGCATAGCTTCCATCAATTTCCAAAAGAGATTTTCTTACAGCTTCCTCAAAAGAGTTTTCTGATTTCATTTTTTCCTGAATTAAGTTTACAATTATCTCAGAATCAGTATCTGATTTGAAAGCATAATTTTTTTCCAGCAATGATTTTTTTAGCTCAGCAAAGTTTTCAACAATCCCATTATGAACTAAAGCAATTTTACCATCCATTGAAAGATGCGGATGAGCATTTCTTTCAGAAACATTACCGTGAGTTGCCCATCGGGTGTGACCTATAGCAATGCTCGAATCTGAAAAAACAGGATTAGAATTGCTAATATGCCCTGTTTTTTTTTCCACTGAAAATTCATTATTAGTTGGATAAGCTATACCCCAGGAATCATAACCTCTGTATTCAAGAGCTTTTAAGCCTGAGAATGCTTGCTCAGTTGCGTTGCTTCCTTTAATACCTATAATGCCACACATGACATTAAAACGAGCATAAAAAAGCTTTTAAAGGAAAAAGATACTATTATTATAAAAATACTTACACTAGTATTAAGTTATTAATAGTGGTTTTATGGAAAAGGTTATAATTGAGGGAAAAGAAGGCAAATTAGAATTACCAACTAAAGTGGTCAGCAATGTTGCTGAATTAAGACCATTGCTTAATCCTGACTGCTGGAAGATATTTGAGAAACTAATGGAGAAGCCTGCTTTTCCGGCTGAAATATCCAAAGAACTTGGAATTAATGAGCAGAAAGTTTACTATTATATTAAACAGCTGAAAAACTCTAACCTTATTAGTATTGAAAAAACTGAGGAAAGGAACGGAGCATTAGCAAAATATTATTCTGCTTCAGCTGATTCATTTGCAATAGTGCCAAGCCAGAACATTATTGAAAAAAAATCAAAAATTCTGAAACAAAATAAACATATAGAAAATGAAGCAACAGAATTCCTGAAAGATTTTACAAAAAAAGGAATTTTCTCGGCAAAAATAGTTGTCGGAAGCCCCGATCCACACGGAGCTTACAAAGCAAGAGCAAGAGATGGACATTTAGCCGCGGAATTAACAGCCTTTTTAGGAGCAAACACGCAAGGGTTTGAATTACCATTAGTTTTTCTTGATACAATGGTTAAGGATCTTAAACACGAGAACTCTAATCTGATTATTCTTGGAGGCCCTGTTACAAATAAACTTGCTGAACAAATTAACAATTATTTACCGATTAAATTTGTTCCTTTAGGCGGCAATTGGGCTTTAAGTTCAAAGCCAAGCGGAAAAGATTACAATGAAGATTCCATAGGAATAATCGAAAAAATCCCTCACCCATATTTCAAGGGAAAATGGATAATGGTAATAGCAGGAAAAAGGAACACTGGAACAATTGCTGCAATTCTTGCTTTGGCAAAAAAAACATCACAAACAGTACAACCTAATAATTTCGACAAGGAAACTCACGCACGGGTTGTAGAGGGCTTAGACCTTAACGGCGATGGCTTGATTGATGAGGTTGAGTTTAAGGAGTAATGCTAAATAAAACCTAACCATTAAATACTTCAAGAATCAACTTTCAAAGTATGATAGAGCTTAGTAATTTTATCGGTCAGCCCTGCCAGTCCAGGATAGCTTATGAGTTTTTGCCAAAAAAGGGATACAAACTTAATCTGGAAAAAACAACAACAAAACTTAGAGAAAATGAAGTATTCATCGAACTTGAAAGTCCCTATTTAATTATGCTCAAAATTCTCGGAACTAATGTGTCACTTTTTAAGAGCGGAAAAATAATTGTTAAAAATACTAATGAAAAAAAAGAAGCAAGAAAAGTTGCTGAAAAATTGATTTCAAAAATGCAATGAATTATTTTCTAAAACACAATAACTACTTTTAAAATTAATAATTACTTCAAAAAAATTAATTTAAAAATTTATTTTAAAAAAAATATTTTTTATTTTAAAAAAAAGAAATATAATGGAAAAGGGCCGAAGCCCTATTTCCAAAACGTATTGAGAGTTATTTAATCACACTTAAAGTGTATTTACTTGTTCTGAAGCCATTCCTTTGATAGCTTTTAATGCTACTATCAAAGCTGCTGGGGCAACGAA
>NZBD01000015.1 GCA_002687735.1 Candidatus Iainarchaeum sp.
CAAGAAATATCTATACAACCGCTAAAAAGCAGAAGCAAACCAATTGCAAAAATTATATTTTTCATTGTTTAAATAAAGGAAAATCTCATATAAAAACTTAGCTAAAAACACTTCTCGCCTGGAAAAATGCTTTAATCTACAAAAGCCCCACTTCACTACATAAAAAGCAATTTATCTACAAGTCCCTGCACCTAAACAATTTTATATTCATTAAAATATACTATTTGCTTGTATGGTTGAAAACAAACAAAGACTGATTGATGCTACAAAGCGACTTATTCATACTGGAACCTCAGAAGAGGAAGCTATGAAAAGTATGACTGATATAGGTATAAATGAAAAAGAAGCAAAGGATATTATGGAGCAAGCAAAAGCCGACCCAAAGCATTCAGAGAATAAAGTTGCAGAAAAAACTGCAGAAAAAAAGCCTCCTAGTGATGGTTTTTGGGACTCGCATGACCCTTTGAGTAAAAGAGAAAATAAAAGTGAAAAAAAAGCATCTGCAGACAATTTAAGAGGTGATTTTTGGGATTCTTCAGGCAAAAGTTTTTTCACACCGACAAAAAATGAAAAACCCGAAAAGAAGCAAGGATTTTCTATATTAGGAAAAGGAGACATTCCTGATTTTGAGGGAGCTGAAGCCTCACTTAAACCCAGAAGCCCTGGACATTATGATTACAAAAAAACAGAATTCAGGGAAACCGTTCCTGTACTGGTTAGCGATTTTGACAAACTGATTGACAAAGGCGGATTAAAAAGAGGAGATACAATCCTAATTTCGGGGGGAGCAGGAACCGGAAAAACAACTTTTGGAATGCAGTTTATTTATGAAGGTGCCAAGCTGAGAAAGGAAAAAGGAGTTTACTTAACTTTAGAGGAAACATCTGAAAAAATTAAGGAAAATATGATGGAAAATTTTGGGTGGGATCTTGATGCATTAGAAAAGGAAGGATTGCTTGCGATAATTAAAATTGATCCTTTGACAATTGCCAGGGCTGTTGAGGCAACCTTAACAAAAGAAAGGGGAGGCCTTTACATTGAGTTTGAGAAGTTTGATTTGCCTTTCCAGTTTGATCTTCCTTTTAAGCCGGAAAGGGTTGTGGTTGATTCATTGTCTGCTTTATCAATTGCTTTTGTTGACAACCACCAAGGGTATAGGCAGTACTTGAGGCATTTGTTTGAAACTCTGGAAGGTTATGGTTCTGTAAATTTAGTTTTTGGCGAAACAGAACAACTGCCGAATGTTTACTCGCGGTTAGGTATTGAGGAATTCCTTGCGGATGCAGTTGTTGTTTTTTATAATATTAAAATCCATAACAACAGAGAAACTGCTTTGGAAATTTTAAAATTAAGAAGCAGTGCGCATGCAAAAAAATTAGTGCCGTATAAAATTACGCCCCGCGGCTTTGAAATTTACATTGATCAGGAAATATTCAGGGAAGACTAAGAAAAACAAAAGAAATAAATACTATTTTTCTTATATAACACAATATGAACTTTGATTACATTAAACCGAACATTTCAAGCATTTCAATTTCTTTAATACTCGTAATTATTGTTCATTTTGCTTCAAAAATTTTTGTTTGTGCTCCCGGCCCTTGCTTAGCCAATAGCATCTATAATAATTATCTTGTTTATGCTTTAGTATTTGTAATAATATATCTGATTATTAATTTGATTCAAATACGCAGAAAAAAAAATTAAATTTATATATTTTCCATCTGGTTGGAAAGCTGTCTTACTTTGCTTATTCTGGTTTTGACGTTTTCCAGTTTCTTTCTCATTCTTCCTCGTTTAAGGGTTAATGAGTTTTCAACGGAACTAAGTTTTCTCAGCTGGTCTTTTAACTGAACTTCCTTGTTTTGAGTGGAAGTAATATCTCCAACAACCTCATCCAAGGTTCCTTCTACATCAGCTTTGGCTTCCCTAAGCTGATTGAGTTCCCTAGCAATATCCTTTAATGCTTCTCTTAAAACAGAATGATGCTCCTCATATCTTCCTGAAGCTTTTCTTACAGGTTTTTTAGCTGTTTTCCTTTTTGTTCTTCGGGTTGTTTTTTTCTTTCTAGCCGGCTTTTTTGCCCTTGCTTTTTTTACTGGCTTCTTGGCTCTTCGTACTGTTTTTTTCTTTTTAGGCATTAGATCCATCTCAAAATTGTTCTAAAATATAAACTCTTTTTCCTTTTTAAACGTTTCTTTTACGCTTTCAGCAATTTTTCCAACCTTGATTTTCCTTTTGTGTAGGATTCTTTACTTATTACTCCTGAATCATAAGCTTCATTCAATGCGTCAAGCTTTTTTTCGAACGAATTCATCTGAGCAGCATGCTTCAAACGCTTCGCTTCCCGCTTTATCCTTCTCTTGCCTTTTGTGTACTTATTTTTTGAAATAATTCCTTTTTTATAAGCTTTTGTTAAAACTCCTGTTTTGTTGTCAAGATTCTGAACTAATTTTTTGGTCATAACATTTTCAGGGTTGATTTTACTGACGTCTGTTTTATAGAAGTCGTTCATCATATGCTCTAAATCAATTTGTTTTTTGAAAATAGAAAGTTTCTCCTTGAGCGTTCTTTTTTCATCTTTTGATTTTTTCTCACGCATCTTTTTTGAAAGCCTTTCTTCCAATGAACCGATTTTCTTCTCAAGTTTGCTTATTTGATTTACTAAACGATTATCAACCGGTTTTGCTTTTTTCATTTCAATCTTTTCTGAAAGGCTTTTTACTTTTACTTGTAAACTTGAAAGGTTTTCTATTTTGGTTATTTTTTCATTCAGTGCCTTCAGTGCTTTTTGAATTTCTTTATTGGCTTGCTCGTCTTCACTTTTAATTTTCTTTTTCTGGGTTGAATCTATCTTTTTCTCTAATCGAGAAATTTCATTAATCAGGCTTTTATCAATTGTTTTTTCCGGTTTTTTTTCAAGTTTTTTGGAAATTCCCTTAACCTGTTCCTGAAGGTTTTTCAACTCGTCGATTTTGCTTATTTTACCTTTCAATTCATTAAGGGATTTTGTAACTTCCTTTGTGTTCTGCATTTCTTGAAGCCTTTGTTTAAGTCCGTCCATTTCTCTGGTAACTATTTTGTTCTGTTCATTCTGAACGCTTAAACCATTCCGGGAAAGTTTTGGAACAGAAAGTGTTTTTTTAATCTGCGTTGGCTGCAGCCTCATTGAAGACTGCTGATCCGGAAAACCCATTTCCCCAAGTTCAAATTCGGTTAAAGTATTAACGTGATCAACAAACATTCCAAGATCCTTTATTGATTCGCTCTTATAATCCCCTTCAAGAGCAGTGAAAAACGCATCGATTCCCGATGCTTTTATTTTTCCGATTAGAGAATGGATAAATTTTGTTACTGTTGATTCTTTTTCATAAATCAAAAGCGTCGAAAGTGAATCAAAAAGCAGAGCATCTGCATTCTGAGTGTTCAAAGCCTGAGTGATTCCGAGGCTTAGCTCTATTAATGAATTAGGGCTGCTTACAAAAATAGTGTTTTTTTCCTTTGTTGTACTTTTATCAGAGGTAAGAGTTACTGCATCAACAAAAAAGAATTTTTCAGGTTTTAAATTAAGACTTTTTAAGTGCTGCATTAAACTTTTATAAACCTCATTCAGGTTCACATAAATAATTTTTTTGTAAGAAGCCCCTGCTTTTATCAGCAAAGTGGACATTCCGCGTATGTATTCTTTATTTGGGATTATAAGAATTGTTACTTCGGAGGTTTTAATCTTTTTTATTGCTTTTTCCTGGGTCATTTCTTTTACTGCAGTTTCAATATTTTTTCCTTTTTCTACCTTTTTTTCCAAAACATCAAGCCCGCTGGAAAATGAAAAACTTGTAAGACCTTTAGGCGGGTTTGTCTTTTTTTCGAGTTTTTTTATTTCAGAATTAAGCACGGTTTCCTTTTTCGGCTCATCTTTATTAACTTCTTTCTTTTGAGCAGGTTCTTTTTTTACAGGGGATTTAACAATGGGTTTTTTATCTTGCTTTTTCGGCTGGTTTTTCTCAAGAGGGGAATCAGCGATTATTTCTTTCACTTTTACTTTTCCGCCTTTTTTGAGTTTTGGAATAAATGTTTTTTTCATTTTTGGGGAGATTTCTCTTTTACCCAAAAAACCTGAAAATAAACTTTTTTTTCCTGTTTTCGGCTCTTTTTCAAGTTCTTTTGTTTGTTCTTCAACCTGTTTAAACAAATTATCTTTCTCTGGAGAATCTTTCTTAAGAGGGATTTTGATTTTCTGTTTAGGAATTTTTCTCAGGAGATCTTGTTTTGATTCTACTTTTAACCCAGGGATTGGTTTTTTTATGAGCTCCGTTTTCTTTTGAGGCACTGATTTTGGCTCAGGTTTAGGGTTTGTTTTTGATGCTGTTGCTTCCTTAACCAGTGCAAGAGCCTCTTGTTTAGTTACTCCAAATTCCCCTAATGAGTCTAATATTTCTTTTTCCGGGGTTTTACTTTCGAGCAGCTTTTTTGTCGCAACTAAAATAGCTTGTTTTCTTTTAGCATCCATTTTCAAAACCAATTGTTTTTCATTGTTTAAAATACTTTATTTTTCCTGTCGAATCTTATGCTCCATCTGTTTTATTTTCTCATCGAGTTCTATTAATTTTGACTTGTATGTTGCCATGTTACTTTTGTAGCTTTTTGCCGGCATCACTGCTTTTTCAAAATACTCTCGCTGTAAATCCTTAATGAGTTCTGTTGTTTTTGCTTTTTCGTTTTTAAGTTTTAATAATTGCACCGAATAATTTATTTTAGTGTAAAATAATTTCGAAACAACTCCTAAAACAAGAACAACCACCAATACAATTAACCCATAATTCTTTACCATACAGGTTGCTGAGCAGGTTACTATTAGTTCTATCTTGTGTTCTGATTCATTTCCGGCATTATCCTTCAGATAAATCCGATAAATTTGGTTTCCTGTTTCTTTTGGGGCATAAGCCAGAATAAGCTCTCCGTTAGAATTTATTTCAAAAGGGATTTTTTCCTGACCAACTCTTAGTTCAGCCACTTCAATATTTGTCTGTGTAAGACTTACTCCGTTTGAATATGTTACTTTCGCTTTTATTGGTATTTTGTCACTTTGTTCATATGTTTGGTTTACCGGCTCTATAATCTGAAAAATAAATGATGCAGGAAGGATTTCAATTTCCAAAAGTCTTTCCCCCCCATAAAGTTTACCATCATCTTCTTTTTGTGCAACAACAGTTAAACCCCATTTTTCTTCAGGAGCATTAAAAGGAACGCCGTAATTCACATCATAAATTCCGTTGCCCTCTGCTTTGAGGTATATTTTTCTTCCAAACACATCATACATTACAACCTGTGCATCATTCACAATTTCCCCCGAATCTGTCATTTCAATACTTATGAAAATTGTTTCTCCCCTTTTGAAAGCTACTCCTGCAGGACTCAGAAAAGTTATTCTGTAAAATGCTGACTCAGGAATTGGTTTTACTATTACAATTATTTCTGTTTCATTTTCAGGAGTAAAAAGTTTTATTCTCCAGTTGCCACTTGGATCTAAAAAACTGGTTGGGTATTTGAAATCAAACTTTCCATCACTAAAACAATTAATTTGTTCATCAAAAATTTTTTTATTGCCAAGCTCTGCACTTATTCTGTGCATATCCCCTAAATCACAGGAACCGGAAAGGATTATTTCACTTCCTTTTTCATAATTAGTCTGCCCAGATTTTAGGGTTAATGCGCTAGAAAAGCCAGCTAAAAATAAAACCGCCAAAATAATCATTATTTTTCTCATTTTTTTCCACCTTTCTTTTTCTTAATAGTCTGTAGTTCTTGCTCATATTTAAGCATTAATCCGTCATACTTAGACCTGGAAAGCAGCCCTGACTTGAAATAACGTTCCTGTATATTTATTATATTAGCCTTGATTTTTTTCTCTTTATTTTTTAACAATTCGGCTTTCTTATCAGATTTATAGTTCCTAATAACTAAAATTAAACCTATTAATATTGCTAAACCAACCACTAAAATAATTAACCCGTATTCAGAAAAATAATAATTCAAAGAATAACCAGAAACACTTGCATTAAAAACCGCAGAACCGCTGTTCCCAAAATTATCCTGGGCATTTATTGAAACATTAATTTCTTTTTCGTTTTCAACAACGTATTTTGCAACAAAAGAACCGTTATTTTTTTCTGTTTCAACCTTAACCCCATTGATCGTAACAGTCAGATCTGCTATTTCTGCATCAGCCCCGCTTTCAAATAGAACTTTAAATTCAAAATCTATTTGTTCCCCGATTGGGAAAAATTTTTTAGTCGGCTTTATAATGTTCACAAAAAGATTCTCGGTTTTTACTTCCGATTCAAGAATTTTTTTGCCGATTAAGTCATTTACTTCCGCAATTATAATAACTCTTAGTGAGTTTCCACTAAAATTAGTTGGAAGATTATATTTCAAACTGTAAGAACCATCGTTTTCAGAAGTGAATTTTATTTCCTCACTTCCGATAAATGCTTTTACCACTGCAGTATCAGCTAAATCTTCTTCTTCCTTTACATTAACAGAAATGTTGATCTGTTCTCCTCTGGAATATTGTGTGTTTATGCCTTTTACAATTTCTATTTCTACTTGAGACAAAGATTCCGGATTCATGAATATTACACTTTTTTCTGCACGAGCAATATTTTCGGAATCGTCTTCAGCAACTATTCTTATAACCCATGTTCCTGTTGGATCTAAGGAAAGTGATTTATAAGAATAATTAAAATTTCCAAATTCATTAAGTTCCTGTTTAGTTTCAAAAATAATTTGACCGTCGTTTTCTGCGGTTATTGTTACTTCTGCATCTACTGGCGAAGATTTTTTGGAAACAGTTCCTGTTATTTCCAGTGAATCGGTAACAATGAATTCTTCCTGGTTAGTGTTCAGAATAGTTTCCAGCAAAGGAATTACATTCAGCTGCAAATATTTTTTTTGTGAACCAACACTGATTTCTATTGATTCAATCCCTTCTTCAGCAGGGGCTGTGAAACTGTTCCCGTATATTCCGTCATTAGGATTTTTGTCATTATGTTTTCCATCATCAAATAATTTAACGATTCCGAAAAATCCAGTGGCGGTTACATTTTTTCCTGTACCTGCATTAACAAGGATATTGAATTCTTCTTCTAAGTTTAGATAATCCCCAAACTTTGGTTCAATAATTTCTATTGTATTTCCTGAACAGTCCTCGCTGCATGTTTCTCCTTGTTCACAAAAATCATTACCGCAACAATTTAATGAAACTGAAACTGTGCAGTTTGTTCCGACACATTCGTTTATTGTGCAAGATTCCTGGATTATTGTTCCTTCAAAGGGTTCGTTTACACAAGATGCAAAGCAGGTGTCAGCATACTGACAAATATCTTTAGTTTTTGGATTAGTATCATTACAATCAGAATTTACAGAACAAAGAGGATTACAAATTATAGAACTGCATTCCGCTAGACAAGTGCCTGAATTTTTACAAACATCTATTGTGAGAGGGTTTTCATCAGCACAATCAAGGCCATTAATACAGGATGGTTCACATGCACTATAAGAACAAGAAGCGGAACATGCTCCAGGATTATTGCAAATGTCCCGGGTAAAAGGATCGTTATCATTACATGACAATCCATCTGTACATGCAATCGCTGTAAAATCACACTGATTCAGGAAAAGCAATGCAGTTGATGAAATTCCTATTGCTTTGAAATTTTCACCTGACGGAGAGTTCCACTCGGATTTAGTTAATAAATCTCCTTCATCGAGAGTTATTTTTCCGTCTTCAGATTTTAAAACTACTTTTAGCCTGCTTCCGGAAGCTAAAGTATATGCTTGTTCTAAATTGATCTCGGATTCATTTTTTCCTGACGCTATAGTTCCTGTTGTGATTAATTCATTTTTAATCGATTTAAAATTATACTCGTAAAGTTCCCAAGTAAGTGATTTTGATGCATCAATGTTATTTGCCCAGAAAGTTATGCTTGTATGAAGTTGTAATCCTCTTGGAAAAGAGCTTGTATACCACTTTCCTAAAATGCCTTCATCACCAGAATAAAAAACTGTTTTACTTGAGGATGCATTAGGAGGATTGGCAGTCATAAAGTTACTTTGACTCCCTTCAAAAAGACTAGTGAAATCGTCTCCTCTTAACCAATAACCATTGCTTGCAGCTATTGAGACTGTAGAAAAAAGTATTATGAATAATATCCATGCAATTTTCATTTTTTTACCTTCGAAGCCATTTGTTTTATGGTTTCTCTAATGTCCTGCAATTTTGTTTCATGTTTTTCCATCTGCACATCATAGACTTTCTTATCCATTGTTCCCTCGATAAAATACTGCGTCTGGATTCCTTTGACTGTTTCCAAAACCTGTTTCTCTTTATTTCGCAGAGCATTTATCCCTAATCTTTTTTTGAGTAAACCATAACCAAAAACAACTGTGATAATTGCTGCAAATAAAAGCAAACCGATGCTTGTTCCGTAAATCCTTAAATAATAAAGATAAGAAATTCCTGAAACATCAACTGAAATTTCTTCGGAAACCGTATTATCAAAACCGTCATCAAGACCAATTGTAACTGAAACCGTTCCTTCATCAGTTGTTTTCACTAAATAAATTCCTTCATAAACCCCATTCCCTATGCTTTTTAGTTCTATTATTTCGTTTCCAACAATACTGGAAATAGATTCCAGTACTAAAGGAGTGTCATCTTCATAAACAGCATAAATTTTGACTTTTATTTCTTCCCCTGCTAAGAAATTATCTCTTTTTGGCTCTAGTATTTCCAAATTTATTTTTGCATCATTAACAGTTATACTTGTTTCCACCGAACCTTGTTTGTTTTGTTTTTGTGCAACGACTTTTATATCCAAGTCACCGCTTTGGGTCTGATACGGGATTCTGAAAGAACCGACATATTCTGATGAATCGTTTTCTTCGAAAGAAAATTTCAAACCATTTGTCTGGCCTTCAACAATCGCATCTGAAACAATGTTGCCCTCAATGTTTTTTACTGTCACAGAAACCTCTGCTTCAAATCCTTTTTCGAAAATAGTATTGTTAGTGTCTACAATTTCAACAATCAAAAAATTGGTTGCTTCCGGACTTAACACAGTTATTGTTTTTTCAAAAACACCTACATTTCCGTTTTCATCAGTTGCTTTAATAGTAACAATATAATCTCCTGATTCATTAATCAAAGTTGTCCTGTAATTAGAAGAAAAATTCCCGTTAGCGGAATTAAGATCCTGATTCAGGAGAATTTCTCTGTTAAAAGACAGATTCAAATCAAGAGGGAGGTTCATGTGCTTATCCTTAAGGGTTAATTTTCCTCCGATATTTATGTTATCTCCAAGGACAAAAAATTCTTTATCAAAATCAACCGAAAAACTGAGTTTTGGAACAATATTAATGAACGCTGTTTTTTCACTTTTAACTCCTCCAAGCTCAACAATAAAAGTCACAGGATAAAGATTTTCTTCAATCGCAGTGTCAATAGTGATAAAGTTTGCGTAAATATTGTCGTTTCTTGTTCCTTCATCATGTTTACCATCATTCAGGAGCGGCACAGTTCCAAAAAACCCAATTGCTTTTACACCAGCATCACTAACTTTTTCTCCATCAACAAGTAAAGTAACTTTTAATTGAACAGTTTCTCCTCTAACATAGAAAGTATCAGCAAAGGAAGCATCAATTTCAATATTCTGCGGAACACAATCTGCTGAACAGGTAAAATAATTCTCTCCTGATTCACACCGGTCATTTCCGCAAACTCCGAGTTTTATTGTTGTTTTACATGAATTTCCAATACATGCTAATTCATAAATATCAGAAATACTCTCCCCACAAACACCACAATCAGCAGGAGCAGAACATTCTGTTTCTCCGACATCACAAACACCATTGCCGACATCAGGAAGATTTTTACATATAGATGAGCACCTTCCTGCACCTGCACAAACATCTGTTGTTTCTGAATTACCATCATCACAATCAGAATCAGAAGAACAAACAGGATTACAAGAATTATATACACACCCCGCATCACACAAACCCGCATTAGCGCAAAAGTCTGTTGTTAATGTGTCCCCGTCATCACAAGCATCATTGCTAGAACACGCAATATTACACTGGCTATTTTCACAATAAGAAGAAATTGTTCCGGGATTCACACAGGTGTCGGTTGTTATATTGCTGTTGTCATTACAAACAGAATTAGAACTGCAAATTATTTCTTCGTCAGTATCAACAGGATCAGGATCAACAGGATCAGGATCAACAGGATCAGGATCAACATTAACATCAACATAGCTGCATGCTGCTGAACAGGTTCCTGGGTTTAAACAAGAATCTGTTGTACTTGAATTAGTATCGTCACAAACAGAAGCATCATTACATGCTATTGTACAGGGAGTATTTGAACAGGAGGAACTTTCGGTTCCTGGGTTTAAACAAGAATCTGTGGTCAAACTATTTGTATCATCACAATCAGAATTAGAGGAACAGGTTATTTCAACACCAGAATCTATATTCTGGCATGCAGAGTTACAACCACCAGCATTGCTGCAAGTATCAATTGTTGAACTCTCAGAATCATCACATGAATTATTTGAGTCACATACAACAGAACAACTTCCCGTGGTGTTCAGCAATAATAATGCTGTACTCAAAGCCTGATTAATAGTATACTGGATTCCGTTAGAAGATGAATAAACAACTGTTTGAGAATCAGACCCTTCGTCCATTATAGCTTGTAAAGTCCCTCCTCCGTTTGCATTATAATCAACAACTAATTTTGCATAATTCCCTACAGGTATAGTATAGGATGGTATATTGGCAAATGTTTCATGCGAAGACTCTAATGTTGGCAAAACATACCAATCTGACTGAATAATTTCTGTTTCTGAATAATCATCCATATTAACATCGTAAATTGTCCATCGATAAGTTCCAGTATCATTAGTTATTCCAATATTTGAAAAATATAAAAATGCTGGACCGCTTAATACAAAAGATTGCTCTGTGTAAAATCCGATAGGGTCGGCAGTATACCATGTTCTTAATTCGTGGATTCCGGCTTCAGTGGTAATGTTAATTGTTTCTTTTACTGAATTAGATGTTGGCGAAACAACACTCATTGCATTAAATGTATTAGAATCGATTGTTACTTGGGAAGAAGAGCCCCTAAGATATATTATTTCGTTTGCCCCAAAAACATTTGGAATAAAAAGAATAAATCCTAAAATAATTGCTAATACTAACCATTTTGAGTGCATAAAAAAACCTGCTTTTTTTGGAAAATTCGCCTCTAATATATTAATTTTATACTTTAAATTAATTGAGGTATGCTTATTCTTGGATTAGTTTCTCTACTTCCGGTTTTATTTGATTAATTAACCGATCTAGTTCTTCCCTTGTTTTTGCTTCAAACCTAAGAATTATTTTGGATTGTGTATTGCTTTGCCTTACTAAAGCCCACCCCGTGTCAAAAACTATTCTGATTCCGTCAATTGTAACTGATTTGGGGTTACTTCCTGAGTATTTCTTAATCATAGTTTCAACTACTTCCTCTTTTTTTCCCTCGGGGCAATCAACCCGTAATTCAGGAGAAGAAACATATTGCGGCATTTGACCTACAATTTCGCTGAGGTTTTTATCAGAATGAGAAACAATTTCTAGAATTTTTGCAGCCGCTAGTAATGCATCGTCAAAACCATACCAGCTTTCTGTAAAAAACATATGCCCTGACATTTCTCCTGCAAGAACAGCATTTTCTTCTTTCATTTTTGCCTTGATTAAAGAATGACCGGTTTTCCACATTATCGGAATGCCTCCTTTTTCTTTAATCCATTCTTCCAAAGATTGCGAACATTTAACCTCAAAAATTATTTTTGAGTTTGGTTTTCTTTTCAGTAAATCCTCTGAAAAAATTCCAAGAAGTTTGTCCCCGTAAATAAGAGTTCCTTTTTCATCTAAAACACCAACCCTATCAACATCGCCATCAAAAGCAATTCCTAAATCGGCTTTTTCTTCCAAAACTTTTTTCTTTAAATCCTGAACGTTTTCTTCTTGAACAGGATCAGGCTGGTGATTTGGAAAACTTGAATCTTTTTCACAAAATAAACAAATAGGATCAATGCCAAGCTGCTTCAAAAGCTTTGGAGCTAATTCAGAGGCCATTCCGTTTCCCGCATCAATAACTACTTTTAGTTTTTTTCCAATCTTCACATTGGAAACAATTTCTTCCAAATAAGTGTCATCCAAAAATTTTTCTTTGATAGTTCCTTCTCCCTGAACAAATTTTCCTGATTCAGCAACTTTTCTTAATTCCTGAATTTTTGCTCCATAAATTGCTTCTTTTCCAACCATTACTTTGAAACCATTAAATTCCGGGGGGTTATGAGAAGCAGTAACACTAATGCCTCCATCCGAATCTAATTTGTGAACAGCATAATACATTAGCGGTGTTGGAATCTCTCCGATAAAAACAATATTAATTCCTGTACTCAAAATTCCTTTCTTCAAAGCTTCTAATATTCTGGGGCCGCTTTCTCTGTTATCCTTTCCAACAACAACAGTTTTCCCACCATTGTTATGTATAAGTGTTCCGTATGCTTTTCCGATAAGTTCAGCATCAGAATCCGGAAGATCGGTATCGGCTATTCCTCTGATATCATATTCTCTAAAAATTTCTGGTTTCATGCATGAAAAAAGCTTGAAAAAGTTTTTATTTGGATAATACTTATTTTGTTTAATGAGTAAAAGAAACCCTCGAGCTATACGAGATACTCTTCTGTATTGGCAATCTA
Organism: Candidatus Iainarchaeum sp.; assembly: GCA_002687735.1. Classification (GTDB taxonomy): domain Archaea; phylum Iainarchaeota; class Iainarchaeia; order Iainarchaeales; family Iainarchaeaceae; genus UBA493. The sequence continues at coordinate 12,813 of NZBD01000015.1, forward strand.
AAAGAGGCAGTGGAAAGTCAGGGGATTCTCTTCCTTTAATTCAAGCAGTTCAAAGATATGATAAAATTCAAGGCCCACTAACTAGAATAGAAAGACATGTTCTGACTGGTTTAATTTTTCAAATTGCATATCGGGCTAATGAAAGAGAAATACAATCTTTGATAAGAAATAAAAAATTACTTTTTGGAGATAGGTATGATGAAAGGGAATACTCTGAAGGTCAAACAAAAAAACATTTCGAATCTCTTAGATCGAAATTAAAGCACAAAGATGAATTAAAATTCCCGAAAAAGAAGAAATTATAAACATTCAGAATAAGGCGAAGTTTCCGGGAAGAATAGCAAGCTACTCTTCCTTTCCGCTCCAATGGTGTTGTAGAAGGTTAATTCCGAAGAACCACTTCTCCTGCAGCACCGATAAAGATAACACCTAACCCATAAATAATTTTTTGTTGTTTTAATTTTAAACCCTGAAATCACTAAAACAATGAAATCCGAACCCTGCTTTTTTCACAAAATAATATCCCCTTTTAATGCTTTTAACAGCTAATTTTCTTATGCTTATAGGAATTACAGGAAATTTTGTTACAGGGAAAAGTGCATTCATGAATATTATGGATAGCCTAGGTTTTGATACATATGAGGCGGATAAAATTGTACAAGACCTTTACAAAAATGAAGAGATAATTGAAAAAATCGGAAAAGAATTCGGTTCGACAGTAACACTTGGGGAAATTATTGACCGTGACTTGTTGAGAGTCATAGTTTTTAATGATAAAAAGAAACTTAAGAAACTTAACTCGATAATGCACCCTATTGTGCTTGAAAAAATAAAAGAAATTGAACATGAAAACAAAATTGTTTTTGTTGAGGTTCCTTTACTTTTTGAAGCAGGAATGGAAAAAAGCTTTGACAAAATAATTTTGATAAAATCTTCTTACGAAACTGCAAAGCAAAGATCAAAGAGAAGAGGTTTCACAGATATTGAGTTTGAGCAGATAAGGGAAAGCCAAGAACCTGATCAGAAAAAGGAAAAAAAGGCAGACTGGGTTATAGATACGGAAGGAGACATTTCAGAATTGAGAAAAAAAACAAAGGAAATTGCAAAGGAACTGGAGGCATTGAAATGAAAGCAATATACCCCGGTACATTTGATCCGCTTACAAACGGGCATTTGGATGTAATTAAGCGCGGCCTCAAAATGTTCAATTCTTTAATAATCGGAGTAGCGGTTAATCCTGCAAAAAAACCTTTATTTTCAACAGAGGAAAGAATTGAAATGATAAAAGAAAGCGTTAAAGATTTAGAAAATGTAGAAGTAAAAGCTTTTGATTCATTACTTGTTGATTTTATTAAAAAGGAAAATGGGTCTGTTATTCTTCGCGGTTTAAGGGAAACAAGTGATTTTCCTGCTGAGTTCCAGCACGCTATTGTTAACAGGAAACTTGATCCTGAAATTGAAACTGTTTTTGTTATGACAAATGCTGAATATTTTTACATTACTTCTGGTATTGTAAAAGAAGTTGCCATGTATAATGGAAAACTCGACACGTTTGTTCCAAAACAGGTTGAATCAAAATTAAAGGCAAAATATGCCAAATAGGGGTGTTTTAAGACCTTATCTTTAAATATAAGCACTTTCTATATTAATACAACTTTTTAGGGCATATGCCAAAAATAAAAAGGAGGAGTGAGAAAAACATGTTTTTCAAAGAACAAAAAGGACAGTCCGCTTTGGAATACTTGATGACTTACGGCTGGGCATTAATTGTTATATTAATAGTTATTGTTGCAGTAATAGTGTTTTGGATTCAACCTTCACAGGTTGGCGGAAACACTTGTTCAACCACATCAGGAATCCTGGTAACAAACCATCAACTTTCGGCAACAAGCGACGATTTGAGTTTGATTCTTTCAAACCAGACCGCTGCGTCATTGACAAATGTTGATATCAATGTAACAGGAACAATAGGCGGAGTATCAATAACAGACTCAAATACTCTAGCAACACTTGGAACAATACAACAAACAGCAGTTGTTGATATAACAGATAATAAAGATGTTGCTACCGGTGAAACCTACTCGTTGCAGGTTACATTCAACTACAGAGACGCATTGGCAAGAACTGTTACATCAACATGTAACACAACGGGAACAGTAGCATAAAATTAATTGTTTGAAGATTGGGACTTTGGTTCCAATCCAATTCTCTTTTTTTTAGAAACTTTAAATACTACTTTGACTATTTATAAAATATGAATAAGTGGCTGAAAATACTTCTTATAGTTGCTGCAATTATTGTAGTGCTTTTTATTTTACTTCCAATAATCATTGTTATGATTGCTTCATTAGTATTCTTGATTAATCCTTCAGAAATAGGGGCAACTGGTTGCACAGGATTTCAGCAATTACCAATTGGAAATTTTCAAATTTCCAATGATAGTTTAACAATAAAAATTACTAACCAAACAGGAAGAAACATGAGTACTGTTGATATTCAAGGAAGCTTTGACGGAGAAGAATATATAAGTTCTAAAGAATATTCTGGAACAGAAACAATAAATGCCAATTCTGAAGCATACGCAAGTTGGAGCGGTCAACAATTAGAGCCTGGAAATCATACAATAGATTTAATTATTTCCTACAATAATGGAGATTTTATAAAAACAGCAACTGGATCATGCAGAGGACAAACTTAAACTAATTTTAAATCAGGTTTCCGAAGAAGCTTGTTAATAGGAAACGTGCTGAAAAGAAAACAATCAGTGCAACAATGGTCAGCGGAATAATGTACTTCACACCATTAATTTCTTTTCCTGCATTTATAACCCCTATTGTGAGAGAAGAAAATAATGTTGTAAACACCAGCATCACAATAGAAAACATTACAATAAAATCAGGATCTAATGTGGCTCCGTCTCCAGAAGCAAAACCTGATATAGGCCCTAAAGAGCCTGACTGAATACTAGCAGGATCAATACTCGGAACTGCTGAAATCTGGCTGGATAAAACCTGCACAATGAATGAACTTACTCCAAACAACATAGGCGCACCCATAACTGCTGAAAAAAGGATTAAGAGAACATAAATTGAAATATTGGATTTTATCTCATCTTCCAATGCAATCTGTTCTTTCAGATCATCACTTAACTGGAATAGTAAATCTGCAATCTGACCTCCGCTTCTTATTCCCTGAGATATTAACCAAAGAGTTTTGTCAAGTATTTTTGAACTTATACCAATACTGATCATTCTCAAAGCATTCTCGGTTCTTTCTCCGGAAGCAATTCTTTTTGAAGCATTTTTCAGCTCTAATTGTAAAGGCCCAAACTCCGGTCTGCCGGCAACAAATAATGCTCTTTCTGTTGTTAAACCGCTTTTCATGTTTGATGCAACAAGTCTCAATGCATCAGGGAGAATACTCTCAACAAATTTCCCTTTTGACTCTGAACCCATTTTCATTAAGAGATATGCAATTCCTACAAATCCAAAAAATGATACTGAAAAAGCAATTATTGGATTGAATTCAAAAAATACAAAAACGTTAGCTGCTACACCAACTCCAAGAAAAAAACCGTACAGAAACAGGAAACCAACAAACTTGTTAGCATTCATTTCAATGCCATTATAGATTAGCTGCCTCTGGAATTCCTGTCTTATTGAATTAGGGATAAATGCTGAAACTCTAGTATACACTTTAATCACCCAACAACGTTGGTCTTGATGATTTTATTATCCCCAGGAACATGAACTGACCAATAGCAATAAACACAAGCATACCCCAAAAAACCTCTTCACCAATCTCAATCTGCGGGAATACCGATAGAATTATCAAAAAAGTAAGGCCAAGCGAAGGAATTATTGCTCCAAGCATCATGTAAAGAAGAGAAAGTAATTTTAGGGAATTACCATATTTTCTAACTTGATTGCTTTTTTCTTTTGAAAGATCATCGACCAGAGACTGCATTATTTGGCTCACATCTGAACCTGCTTTCAGACCATTAACTAACTGCCAGATTGTTCTTCTGAAATAAATTGACGGATTATTTTCACCCATTTCTTCAAGAGCAATTTCCTGAAACTTCCCTGTTTCAATTTTTTCAACTGCTTTTTTGAATTCTACACTTACTTGCCCATTGTCTCCTTCAGCAACAATATTAATCGCGTCAAAAAGAGTTACTCCTGATTTTATTTCCACAAGAATAGTTCTTAATGCAAAAACAAGATTTCTTTCAATACTTCTTACTTTTTTTTTCAGAATAATTTTCGGGTAAAAGAGTAACTGCACAGCAACCAATGAACCAAACAAAAAACCAAGCAATGGAGGCATAGTAAGCATCTGTTCAGGGGCAAGCCTTGAAACAAAAACTGCCGCAATAAGGGTTCCAAAAGCAAAATATAACACAAACATCAGAGCAATTATTGCTCCGTAAGTTTCTCTGCTAAAATCCATTTCAGCCTGTTGTAATTCAGTTTTTAGAAAAGGAAACATCTGACTTATTGTGCTTCCAATTCCTCTGAAATTGTTAGCTAATCCTAGAATTATTTTTGAAGGAAGCTGGCTGAAAGTTTTATTCTTCCTGATTGTATAGGGAGCGTTGTGGGGGTAAGGTTAACTTTTGTATAATCAAACACCTGAGTATTGTCAGTGAAAGCAATAGTTGCACTTTTCCCGGTTAGTGAAAAAGACTGTACTTCACTAGGAATATCAACCTCAAAAACAATAGTGCTTCCTTCACCAAAAGAAGCAACCAGATCGGCAGTGTTTGTAATTTCAGAAACTGATTTAGAAGCTTTTACAATTTGGGCGTTCTGGTTAAAAGAAAAAAAAGCAAACCCGACGAGAATTCCCACGATCAGCAACACAAAACCGGTTATAACCAAATATTCTAAAGCAACCTGCCCCCTTTGAATTGATTTTGTTTGTTTATTTTTCTGCATGAATAAAACCAATAATAACAACACGTGTTCGATATAAAAATTTAGCGAAAACATAGCTAAAATCAGGAAAAACCGTCTTTTTAGCGTTTTTTTAGGTTTTAGAAAGATTTTTAGAGGTTTTCAAGCAAATTATGTATAGTTATGGCTTTTAGTTCCGCAACAGAAACAGGGTTAAAGAAAACTTCCGAAGAAAAACTGATTTTGAGAAATATTAGTGCGCTGGAAAAAAGCATTGCTGAAGAAACCAATGAAGAAAGAAAAAAAGAACTGGAAACACAATTAAGCTCTCTGAAAGCTCATTTACAGGGGCCATCAGAACAAACTGTTCTTGAGGTTAACATCAATAATTCAAACACTGAAGCCAGATTAAACAAAATATACAAAATACTTTTAGAAAAACATGCGAAACTAATAAGTGAACAGGAAACCAAAACAGTCGGGGAAATAAAAGCACTTATCAATAAAGACGACTTAAGCACACAGGCGGTTGTGAAAAGTTTTATTAGTGAAAAGTATAATTTCAAAAACCACTTTTTTCAGGCAGCAGAAAAGGCATACAATTACATTGTTGATGAAATTGATTTTGTTGATGCAGAACTGAATATTTCATTCTGGTTAACTCCTAAAGAAATTATTTCAGAAAAAATCGGCGATGATGAAGATCAGGCAGTTTTGTTGTGTTCATTCCTTTATGCATTAGGAGACGAAAACGCGGAAGTTGTTATAGCCGAACTAGAAAATGGTAATGCACATGCATTTGTAATAACTGAGTTTAATAACAAATTTTTATTACTGGATCCGACACAGGGGAAAGAATTCAGAGACTTCTTTGGAGAAAAAAATGAAGTGTTAGAAAACTATGCCTATAATGAAAGCCACATAAAAAGATTCATGTATAGGTTTAATCACTCAAATTACGAACAGTTTATTACTGATGAAGAATAATCAGATTTTCTGTCTTTTTAATTTTGGTCTGCCGTACTTTTTCAGAAAAATTTTTATTCCTTGCTCCGTTGGAAGAACATTTTTCGTGCCCAAATGACTAATCACAGAATTTGAATTAACAGTACCGTAAACAAGAGCATCATCAATACCTTTGCCTTTAATTATTGCAGTAGTAAAACCAGAACCAAAAGCATCTCCTGCACCTGTAACATCTAATGGTTTGATTTTGAAAGCTTTAATAGAATAAATATACGTGTCATTAGCAGCATGCGCTCCGTGTTTTCCTTCAGTAATAACCGCGGTTTCAGCAAGTTCCAGAAGTTTTTCCAGATTTCTGTGAATATCGGCAGAACCAGTGAGTTTGAGTGCTTCCTCTTTATTTACAATTAAAATATCCACTGAACCAACTATTTTTTTTAATTTTTTAAAACCAAGAGAAAGTTCTTTTTGACCAGGATTCCAAGCAATTCTGGCCCCTGTTTTTTTTGCACGAAGAATAATATTTTTTAACAGCTCTGGTTTTGAATGTAGAGAAGTGATGTAAAACCATTTTGCTTTAAGCTTTGTAAAATCCAACTTAGTTTCTCCTAGGGAAGCTGTAGCTTTGCTGTAACATAAAACAACTCTGTCCTTTCCGAAACCGGTAAGAATAACGGAGTAACTGGTGTTCTTTCCCTGTAGCGTATGAACAAGACTGGTGTTGACTTTTTCCTTTCGCAGAACATTCAAAACTTTTATACCGCTGGCATCATCACCAACACTGCAAAGTGCTCCCGCCTTTAAACCAAGCCTTGAAAAAGAAACCGAAGTATTGGTAGCTCCTCCCCCCGTAAAATAATCCATTTCCTCAATATCCACCTTGGTACCAGGATGAAAAACACACATATCTTTACTGGAAAAAGTTTTTGGAATATGAACAAAAACATCCGCGGTTGCTGAACCAATAGAGATGACATCAAACATGAAAATCAATTAGGGTTTTGGATTTTATTAATTTGTTGTTTCATCTGGGGCGATTATGCTTACGCACAAGCTGTTCCCTCTGCACAAGTTCATTCTTTTTAGCCATAGCAGCCCTTTTATCCCTTAAATGCTGAATTTCATCATGGATCCGGTCAATTTGCTCACCAATATCCTTTTTCTGCTCGGTGGTTGCGGATTTATATTTAGAATTCAGCCCAGACAATTTCGCCAACAATTCTTTTTCATTCACAAAATTCATCCTTTTATTAGCAGATAAATTGCCGAACCGAGAATTATCAAAGCAGAAATGCTTTTACCGTCAACAAAAGGAACGCCTACAAAAAGCAGCACCAGTGCAACTAATAGCAGAACTCCAACAAGTTGTTTTGAGGATAGTTTTCCCCTGAAATAAGAACGGGTAGGTCTAATAAAAATGTTTCCGAAATAGATTGGGAATGCCAATGGCCTAAACAGGACAAACATCTTTCGATGGTTCAGACCACTGGCTAAGAATCATGCATACCACCCCCAATTTCTCATGATTTTATCCCCCAATATACACGTTCAATAAAATCACAGGATTCTTAGAACTGAATTACTTTCCAATTACTCTTACGATTTTTTTGTTAAAATAAATCAGCTTTAGTTATTCAAGTAAACAATGAACAATTCGTCCTAAAATTCGTGTATTCACTTTATTAGTTTGAAATGGTAAACCGCAATAAAATAAAGAAAAATCCCGGTTACTGAATAAGCAAAAACCTGAAAAGAGATTTCCTCAGAAAGCAGAATAGTTGCTATCAAAAAAAGTGCAAAGACAACTAAAATTAAACCAACCATTGATTTTGTCAAATGTAAACCCACCATTACACAACATATATTAATCTTGGAATATTTATTCTTATCATGGCACGGGCAAATAATCCGGATGCTTCTTTTCAAGGAAGGCAAGCAAAAAATAAAACAATGTCAAGAAGAGAAGCACTAAAACGAATAGTTAAGGGTGCAGGAACAGCTGCAGGAGCAACAGGAATCGGAGCCATAGGAATTAATGCGGCAAGAGCTATTAAAGCCCGCCAAGAAAAGGGCTCTAGTGAACGGGCATTCAGAGCAACACAATACCGTGCAGCCAAAATACCAAATCCGCAAAAATGGGCACAGTTATCAGAAATTTATAAACTTGATCCAATTAACAATAAAGCAGACGCCCAATTTGTTCAACAAATTAATTCTCTTTCAAAAAGAACAGGAATTTCCCCGGAAAGAACACTTTACACTATTGAAACTAATGAGATTTCAGAAACTGCCTCAAATGGTCTTCGTGCCCATTTAGGCAAATATTCAGGAAAAGAAAAACAAAGAAGAGAAAGAATAATTAGACTTATTAACACTCTAGCAAGCCCTAACTTAAAATATGATGAACAAAAACAGGCTAAAACTTTAGTTGCCCGCATTCGTAGCACACGCGGAAGCAAAAGACTTGTTGAAGAAATGATAAAAACTTTCGAAAAATAATTCTAATTTTAATTGCAAATACGCCAGGGCTAAATCTGGCCTAAAAAAGGATTAGAGATAAGTATAAGAGAATGGGCACATCAAATGAAGGGTAGTACTCTGAAAGCGAGTGTAGCTTTGCCCATTCTCTTTTTTTGTTTCAGTTCTTGTGTAACAGATTTGTTCACCTGAATAGCCAAACGCATAACTAGAATAAAACTTTTTAGAGTTAGAAATCTGAACAGTACAAAATTAATTACAGGAAATATGTAAGTGGGCCTTTGCAAAAAAATCAGAAAGCAAAACCCAAAAGATCAAGGAGAATAAGAAGAATTATTCCCGGAATCCCGCCAAAAGCAGTTATCAGAACACTCCAAATATTTATTTCGATGTGTATAAATGGAAAAAAATTAAGTAAAACCAAAACTACCAAACCAATGAAACTATTGATCAGTAAAATAACAATTTTTTTACCTAATTTTAATGCAAAGAAAATCGCAATTATTACTACTATCGCAGTTAAAACAAAACCAAGTATTGGATCTAAAGCCATTAAAGAACCCCAGGATTAAAGTTAATTTAAGTCTAATGTTTAAAATAAATTATCGGACCAGCGCCACAAGAGTGGAGGACTTGCCTCTGTAGACTTTACGAGACGCAAAGCCCACCTGAGAGGCCCTCAGTTTCGGGACAGAAACCGAGTCAACTCCTTCTACAAATTTTTTCCAGTTCAATTAAAATCCCCCACCTCAGAGGTGAAACCCTGACGCTAAAATTTAATATTCACAGCTACTACCTTACGCCATTGATATTTAAAAACACATAAGTATACTAAGTATATTAACTATATTTTTTATAGTTGGTGACTTTTTTGGAACCTGAAAATTTTTTTAAGAAAACAAGCGATTTCGTGGCAAAGAAGCACAATATCGCAATAATAAGGATTCTGTTGAAAAGCGAACAGGGCCTTGGTTTTAATGCGATAATGAAACAAGTTTCACCAATAACTCCAAGAATGCTTTCAACCAGATTAGCAGAACTTGAAAAGGAACAACTAATTCAAAAAAATCTTGTATTAGGAGATAAACCTAAAGTTGAATATCGAACGTTACCAAAAGCAATTGGATTGTCAAAAGCTATTTCTGAACTTGAAAAATGGGGCAAAAAAGAGCTTTAACACACCACAATCTATAAATTACTGAATTGACTCTGATTATTGAAGGCTATGTTTATGGCAAAATTTAAGATTATTTACAACCGAACAGATTGTGTTGCAGCCGGGCCATGTGCTGCTGTTGACCCAGACAACTTTGAAATAAATCCGGAAGATGGTAAAGCAGACTTAATTGGCGGCAAAGAAACAAGCCCAGGAATCTGGGAACTTGAAATAGAAGATGATGAAAAAGCCAACCAAGCAGTAGAGGTTTGTCCAGCAGCAGTTATTTCAGTGAAAAAAATCAAAGACTAAAAATAATTAGTTTTTCTAAAAGATTTTTTGACTTGTTGGTTAGTTTAATTAATCCAAAAAACACATACTTTATCAGGGGGCTTGATAATGGATGCAAACAAACTAATCCAAATTACTCATTTACCAAAACAAGATGAAATAAAAAAACAATCTTTAATTAATGCGATTGAAAAAAGTTACGGTAAATTAACTAGTTTTTTACCCGGAGAACTAATGCTGGAAATTCATTTCAGGGAAAGCAAAAAACAAGGCAACCGGGAGCAGTTCGAAGTAAAAGCTAATGCTAATGTAGCTGGGATTTCACTCCACTCAAAATTTATTGATTGGGACTCCGAAAAGGCACTAAAACAAGCACTAACTGCACTTGAAAAGGAAGCAATCAAAGCCAAAACACTCAAAAGGTAAGAAAACCTAAGTTCAGCACAAAAAGCGGTTTGGTTTTCCTCTGCGGGTTTAGTATTAACTAGAACGCGGTTTATTAATCAGAAATTCGGAGGAACTCACATGAGCTTAGTAACACTTACATTTGGAAACAAAGCAGCTAATGCATCGCCACACGTGTTTATCTCAACACCCGAAGAAAGAATAATACAAAAATTAAATCATAGCGGAACAGCAAAAGGCGAGGCAATAATAAAAAAAGCGTGCAGGTTTTACTCAGAGGAAAATGTTTATGTGGTTGCTGAGGTAACTGAAGGATTTTTATCAAATAATATGACTGCTTTTTACAATGGAAAAACACTAGATATTCTTGATGTCGAATCAAAATACGGACACAGTGCAAAAAAAGGAATGACTGTCGGACTTACATTAAGAGGAATCTCCGAGGAAGAGTTAGAAAAAGATTCTGTGTTAAGTTTTGAAAAACAATAATTTTTACAACATCAACTCTATTAACTTTTTCCCGAATTAACTTTCAGCAAAACTAATTTTTCCTTGATTTTATTTTTCACTGCTCCGTTCAGGAAATCGAATTAATGCAATTATTTCTAATTTCATCAGTAATTATTTGAGTGCAAAAACTCAAATCGTTTTCATTAAGGGCAGAGGAGGAATAGCATAAATCCCTCTGCTCCGTTTGTTTGTCTTCACATTCCTGAATAGTGTTGGTTGGTTTTGAAAAACAGCCAGAAAAGACAATAACTAATAAAACCAAAATAAAAAAAATTTTCATAATCAGAACAAAGGATGTAACTTATTTTAATTTTTCGGAAATCAAAATCAATTATGTAGCAGTCAAGCTTTTATAGTTGGTTTGTGTTGTTATTTGAATGGCCGCAACAGTAACACAATTACTTTTACTTCTCAGCAACTAGTTTATGTTAGTGATAACAATGCTCTTAACAGTTAGAGCAATAGCGGTGGTAAAACCGTTTGTTGAACAGGTTGTTGTTGCTAAGACTATGTGGTATCTTTACATGGCTTTTGGTTATTCGCTTATTTCTGTAACGGTCTTTACTTCTTGGGTAATCTGGACTTTTCCAGACCTCTGGGGGATGTTAATATTATTCATGAGTTGGTTTATCCTTGTAATAATATTCATCGGACACAGACAAATCAAGGCAAGTACCGTACGGAAATCGTTCAACATCAAAATGTAATAATAACGGGCTGCTCCCGCTTATGAGAAGTTGACTCGATTATTTTCTTTAGTTTAGCAGCAGCATCTTCTTTCCCTTTAGGAATTTCCTTATTTTTAAGAATTAAAGGAAGCAACTCATCAATAACAGAGTAACTCAACCCCAATTCTTTTTCGTCTTCTTGGTTTTCCCAGAGCTCAGCAGACGGAATCTTGTCCAAGAATTCGGGTCCTATATTTAATTGCTCTGCAACTAACCGCACTTCTTTTTTCAGTAAAGCCCCAATCGGAAAAAAGTCCGCAGCCGCATCTCCGTATTTTGTAAAATAACCCAAATAAAACTCGGATTTGTTTCCTGTTCCTGCTACAATACAATTGTTAGAATTTGCATAATTATACAATACAACCGCTCTTGCCCTTGCATTAAGATTTGCTTTTGCAGTATTGTTTTGTTTCCACGGAAGAATTTCAAAAACCTCCAATACAGAATCGATTGACACAATAAAATATTCAACGCCTAACTTTTTGGCGAGGTTTTCAGCATCTTTCGTGCTTGAATCTTTCGTGATTTTTGAGTTAGGCATTAGAATAGCTGTAACATTTTCTTTCCCTAATGTATTTACAAGCAGGGCAAGCACAACTGCAGAATCAATACCCCCGCTTAAACCCAAAACTGCTTTTTTGATGCTCCGTTCCTCAAAATAATTTTTTATTTTACTAATTAACTTTTCGGATAAATTATTTTCATTCGTTTTGTTTTCTTCCATTTTACTTTCACTCATTTTAAGCCCTACACAAGATTCACTAAATCTGCAATATCTAACAGATCAAAATCTGCTTTAATTCCTTCACTGGGAAAAAGCTGACCATACTTTGCTAATGCTGTTTTCATTCCGCTCTCCTGCGCCCCTTTAATGTCTCTTCCCGGATTGTCACCAACAAACAAAATTTCCTCTGGCAGACAATCTAACTGTTCCAACGCAGCATTAAATGGAAGTGCACTTGGTTTTAATTCACCAGTATCATCAAGAGTAACAACAAAATCAAAAAAATCAGTAAGCCCCATTTCAGCCAGCCTCATCCAAGCTTTTAACCTTGGAGCATCACTAACAATTCCTAATTGTAATCCTTTTTCGCGCAGGGTTATAAGGGTGCTCCGTACATGAGGATAAGGTTCCAAATAACCAGCCTGCATTTTTCTATAAGCTGCAATTCCTCTTGAAAGAATTTTATAATCAATATCCCCTTTAGTTTCCTCTAAAAATTTCTGGAATATTTCTTGATGTTCGATCCCATGGACTCCATAAAGCTCAAATAGTTTTCCGTATGCTTCGTCCTTATTCATTTCTAAACCAGCATCCACCATAGCCGAAATAGCAGCCTCACAGCTAATTTTTTTCATCCTCATAAAATCTATAAGGGTATTATCAAGGTCAAAAAGCACTGCTTTCATAGATCACTTTTCTTGGAAAGCTGATAAAAAGCTTATATACGAGTTTGTGCCTTTTCTAAACATGGAAAAACAAGTAAAAAGCATGTTCACTCAGGCAATTTTCTTCTTTATTATAGGGGTTGTTCTAGCCTCTTTATTCATGTGGAGTATGATGCAGGGCATTACTATTCATTTTACTGGAAATGACTCATTAGCCTTTTCATATTATTTTGTTGGATGGATCTCGGGAATTGCTGCTTTCAGCCTTTATTGGCAAGCTAAAAACTTGTTTCATTTTGCCAAAATTTCGAGGTGAGGATAATCCCTAAAAACCGAAGCAAAATTGCTATCAACGCTCAAAGAATGATGACCGTCAGCAGATTACGAAGCCAAATAGCTAGAGATAAGGAATTTCTAGCAAATAACCGAGGAAATATGATTACTGAGGTTGCCCAAAAAATAAAAAAACAAATAGCGGCCGCTGAAACAAAGCTAAAAGAAGTATAATAAAAATTCACTTCTTCTTTGTTTTTTTAGCAGGAGTTTTATCTTTATTTTCTTTCGAACCTTCACTTTCTTCCGGGTTTTTGCCCCCTTCAGGAATTTCACCTTTGAAATCCTCATTAAATTCATCAATATCCTCATCGTCTAAACCAAGATTTTTGAGGATTTTATCATGTTCCTCAATAGACATCTGATCAAAATCTTCTTTCCAGATTTTCATGTCTGCAGTTACAGGAAGAGGTTTTCCTTCTTTTTTCTTTTTAATCATAACTTCTTTTAGGTTATAAAAGTTTAAAAGCTTTTGATTGAAACCAGAGAGTATTTATTTGAAAAAAACAATTAATTCTACATGGACTCTCCGGAACCCAAAAACGAGCATCTAGAAAAATTCAAACAGGAGCTTATTATTGCGGGTTACAGCCAAAGAACTATTAGTATGTACACGCTTTACGTCAAAAATTTGTTAAACTCAGCCAAAAAACACCCAAAAGATATGGATAGATCTGATTTAGTTGGTTTTCTTGCTAAAGAAAAGGAAAAAGGATCCTCAAACTCGACTCTTGCCTTAATCCACGCTGCTTTGAAATTCTTTTTCCATAAATACCTCAAAAGCAAAATTATGGACGAAATTCCAACACCAAAGAAAAACAAATATCTCCCCACGACACTTACTAAAGATGAAACAAAAAAACTGATCAAAGCAACAAAAAAAGGCAGAAACCGGTTGCTGTTGCAATTTATTTACTCCTCCGGGGTTCGTGTGAGTGAAGCGGTTAATATGAAAAATGAGGAAATTAATTTTAAAGAAAGAATCGGAAAAGTAAAATCCGGAAAGGGAGCCAAAGACAGGATTATTATTCTTTCAAAAAACTGGTGTAAATTAGCAAAAAAATACGTGGAAAAAAAGAAAATCAAGAGTGAATGGCTGTTCTCAAAAAAGAACGGTAAAAAAATCTCAACAGATACTGTCCAACGCATTGTAAAAGAAGCCGGGGAAAAAGCAGAAATTGAAAAAATTGTAACTCCCCACGTTCTTAGACACAGTTTTGCCACTCATTTATTGGAAGCGGGAGAAAATATTAGGAAAATCCAAGAACTTTTAGGCCATTCAAACCTAAACACAACTCAGATTTACACCCATGTTTCTACAGAGCAACTCAAAAAAGTAAGCAGTCCTTTGGACAATCTGTAACCTCTCGTACACTAATTAATCCACAACTCTCACCAGTAATTAACCTATAACCCAATACTTCCACTACTTCCAAACAAAAATTGTAATAAAAATCTGAATTTTGATTATGTATATTTGTTTAATTACGTCTTTGGTGTTCTTTCAAAACAGAACAAAAAACAGCGTTTGTTATGTAGATGTGTTGTTTTTTGGTGTTTACTGTGGAATTCGACATAAACTTTATATATTTGGTTATATTTATTATTTTAGAATAAATTTTTTGGAGGAATTAAAATGACCGTTAGATTATCAAAATTATTTGGGATGGACATCTATACTACAGACGCAGAGCATAAAGGGAAGGTTTTTGATTTAGTTATTAACCTTGAAAAGGGCAAGATTGAAACCATAACTACTGAGGCATTAAAAGCAAGATCTAAGGCTGAAGCAAAGAAAATTATAAGTGAAAAAAGCATACCTTATAACAAAGTCAGGTCCGCTAAAGACATTATAATTGTTGGTTCAACCGCTAAACAGGAAGAATCAACTAGTGATTCTGGCAGTAAAACAATAATTAGAAGACGATAAAAAGATGTTTTTACGATCCTTTTTTTATTTTTATGTTTACTAATTATACATAAGGAGATTTTGTTTTATAATATAGGTTATTAGTGGAATTGTGGGGTGTTGGTTTGTTAAAAGGTTATTTTGTTCAGTATAAGTTCATTATTCCAGAGGCAACTAAACATTCGTCATATACTTACCAAAAACTTTTTAGGGCACTATATGGTTACACTCAGAATGTTACCAAAGCTAACGGGAAAACCTATCACTATCACAGAAAAGGAATTCTTTCGGAAATCCCATACATCCGCCCAGGAAAGAATTGTGTTATTATTCCTCCAAAATCTTTTAGTTCTTTAGATTCTTTTTTCAAAACAGGAAAAAACCCAAGTCATTATTGGAGAGTTAAAGGGGACTGGAAAGCTGTTTTTTATTTAGACGAAAAAAATCTTGATGAAAAACAAGTTGTTACTGCACTTAAGGATCAGATTAAAAGAGGGTTTCAGGGAGATGATCAGGCTGTGCTGGATCTTACTTTCTTAGCGGACAAAGTTAAAAATAATGAGCCGATTTCTAAGGACAAAATCAATTTGGCTTTAAATGAAGCCGAACCAATAATTTCAAACCCTTGGTTTAAGGAAGTTTACCAAAAAGACCCTGGGTTAAAACAGTTTTTTGACGCTTATCGTGCTTTAAAGCCTTAGTTTTAGCTATTTTTAACAGTTTCTTTTTCATTTTCAATTTTCTCTTTTTTACCTTCTAATTTTATTAAAATATCTCGTTTTCTCCATTTTTTCTTCCCTCCGACATTGTTTGTTTCAACAAGGCCGATATCAACTAATGTTTTGATATAGGGGTACAAACTCCGATCATTCTTATAATCCATTCCAAAAAGCTCTCTGATTCTCCTTAGGATTTCATCCATTGTAATCCATTCATCAAACCCCAGAATTGCGGCGATATGAGACGCCTGTGAATTATCATTCAATTTAATATAATCCCAAACACTGTGAATTTCTTCAATTAACTCTTCTTTTTTTTCATAAATGCTATTCTTGAGAGATGGGGCTTCTTTTTTTTCTATTTTAAATATCTTTTTTAACCAACCAACTAAATCCATATTAGTAATTACTCTAAACTCCTTTTTATAATTATTGTTATGCCTACGATTACTCTTTATCAACAAAGTAATGCTTTATTTTGCTGGTAATTACTAGTCTTTTTTTGCTGATTGCCGTATTTTTAGGCATAATTTCTTGTTTTTAATGTATTTTGGCAATAATATTAACAAAAAGTAAGCGTGTTTTACGTATCATTTCAGGGTTTTTTGGTATTGGTTGATAAAATTATTTTTTTGTGAGTGTATTTTTAGTGCTTTTTATAAATTCGGTTGTTTTGTGAGTGTATTTTTCAGGGTTTTAGAAAAAAAAGTTTATTTTTGAGTATGATTTACCGGACTTTGAATTAACTAACTGAAAAGTATCGTATTTTAGCAGTTACTCATAAAACAAGCTATTTTAGGTAAGTCCTGTTAAATTCAGAATTTGAATAGCGGGGGAAGGATTTGAACCTTCGACCTTCGGGTTATGAGCCCGACGGGCACTCCTGACTGCCCTACCCCGCTATAAATCAAATATACTCATTACACGTAAGTTTAATAAACCCAATTATTTTGCCTAATATCCTTTATTTTAGCGTAAAATCCAATTTAAAGCTATTTGTTGCGGTTTATTGTAGTTTAAAGCTATAATTTGGCTTTGTTTTGGTTTTAACTGGTTTGTTTTATTGTAAATTGCGCTTCGTTCTATGTCCAAGAATTCGTGTATTCATATTGCTTTTTCCAGGTCGGTCAACTCGGATTTCATTAAGTCAATTTTCTTTTTCAAGTCTTTGACTCTTTTCTTGTTGTTTATTGCTTTCAGGGGTCTGCCGGTATCTGGGCATTTAAACCCGTATTCTGCAGCAATTTCAAAAGGGTAAAATGCACTGTCTTTTCCGGCACTGAAAAAAGCATGGGTTCCTTCAAATTCAATTTCTTTTTCAAGTTTGGTTATTTCTTCAACCTGTTGTTCCAGTATTAATGTAGCAATCCGGGGGGCTTTAATTTCCCAGGTGTATGAATACCATCCCGTTTTCACGTTTTTTGTTTTCTGGTAACAGGCAATACCTCGGTAATGAAGCCTGTTCAAAATAGTTCTAATTTCGGTAATTTTTAAAGGTAATTTTTTGCCAATTTCTTCATCAGTAACTGGCTTTCGTTTGCCTGAACAAATTTTAACTAATTCAATAGCATAATCCCCGGCAACTGAAATCAAAAAGTCTTTGACCAATAAGTATTCGTAAATTTTTTTCTTTGGGAATTTAGCCATAGTATATTTTTTCACCGTTATTGTTTTTTAAAGTAAAACGAATTTTTGATTACTTTTTGTTGACTTTTTTCCCTTTTGCAACCGGTTCAATGGAAATTTTTGCCCCACCAAATTTTTTCGCTAGCTCTTTTCCTTCTTGTAGCCTATCCAAAAAAACAGCCATTGCGGCGATTTCAGAATGCGGTTGAAGCGTTACCGACACATTATAATCGGCCATTTCATAAACTTCCTTTTCCACTTTTTGAGATCCAATAATCACAAGTAATTTGTTAAATTTCCTAATTGCTTGCTCCGTTTCCTGAACCGGCAAACCATACATAGTTAAATGTACAGAGGTAAATCCTTTCTTTTTGTAATGCGTTATTCTTTTTCTCCAGCTATCAAAAAACTCAACTCCTGCGCCTTTACCCCATTGTTTGTTCATAGTGTTAACCGTATTCTCAATACTTTCATCCTTCTCTCCAATAACCTCTACTTTATCTGCTCCAAAAGCTCTTGCCACTAGACAACAATGACTTGTAACCCTATAATCTCTCACAGGCCTATGTCCGTATCTGAGAACAATAATTTCCTTAACCATAGTTAAATTTCGTCTAGAGCAGTTTTTATTCTTTATTTTACTTAAATTCACTGTGATTTTATGCTGGATCTTAAATTTGTAAGGGAAAACCATTCTTTGATTAGAAAAGACCTTGAAAAAAGGAAAGATAAGGAAAAGCTTCCGTGGTTAAACGAATTACTGAAACTGGATGAGCAGTACAGGAAAAAGTTACAGGAAGCTGAAAATCTGAGGGCTAAAAGAAATGAAATCACTAATGAAGTAAAGAAATTACTCTCTGAAAAAAAAGACGCTAAAAAAAAGATCGCGGAAGCAAAAAGTCTTCCGGACAAAATCAAGAAAATTGAAAAAAACACTGCTCCGTTGAAAGAAAAAATTGATTACTATCTGATGCGTCTTCCTAATGTTTTGGACGAATCTGTTCCTTATGGAAAAGACGATTCTGAAAACGTTGTTGTAAAGGAAGCCGGAAAAAAAATCTCAAGAAAAGATCTTCCTCCTCATGGCGAGCTTTTGGAAAAGCATGGTTGGGCTGATTTTGATCGTGCCGCAAAAATTGCAGGGTCAGGATTTTATTTTTTAAAAGGTCAGTTTGCGTTGTTAGATTTTGCTTTACAAAGATTTGCTCTCGACAAACTTGTCAAAAAAGGTTATTCTGTTATTCAGCCTCCTTTGATGATGAATCGCGAGGCTTATTCAGGGGTTACGGATTTAAACGATTTTGAGAACGTCATGTATAAAATTGACTCTGAGGATCTTTACCTTATTGCAACTTCCGAACACCCAATGGCTGCGATGTTCAAGGACGAAATTCTTTCTAGTGAAGAGCTCCCGATTAAGTTTGCAGGAATTTCCCCCTGTTTCAGAAAAGAAATAGGCAAGCATGGTATTGACACGAGAGGTATTTTCAGGGTTCATCAGTTCAACAAAGTTGAACAGTTTGTTTTCTGTAAGCCGGAAGAGTCTGAGAAGTTCCATGAAGAACTTTTAGAAAATGCCGAGGAAATTTTCAAAGAACTTGGTTTAGCTTACAGGGTTGTAAATATTTGTACTGGCGATATTGGAATAGTTGCGGCTAAAAAATATGATATGGATGTCTGGATGCCAAGGGAAGAAAAGTACAGAGAAGTTGTTTCAAACAGCAACTGTACAACTTACCAAGCGGTCCGTTCCAATATAAAATTCAGGAACAAAGACGGTTCAAAAGAATTTGTTCATACTTTAAACAGCACAGCTATTGCAACATCAAGAGCACTAAGAGCTTTGCTTGAAACCCATTATGATAAAGGAGTAATAAAAATACCAAAGCCTTTACAACCGTACATGAACGGAGCAAAGGAAATCAAACATGAGAAATAGTTTAAGACCCCCAAGCAAGCATTCCGCCTTTCAGGTTGAATGCTTCAAATCCGTTTTCATTCAAAAATTTTGTTGCTGTTGCTGACCTGTGTCCGCTTCTGCAAATAACTATAATAGGCCGCTTTGTTGAGAGTTCATTTTTCCGTTCCGCAAGTTCCCCTAAAGGAATGCACTTATCAGGATTAGCATTTCCTGCATCAATTTCTTTCTTTTCTCTAACATCTAATAAGATAGCTTTTTTTGCCGTAATGAGCTTTTTTGCTTCTTTCGCAGAAACTTCTTTTACCATAGGAAATTTGCTCTGTGCAAAGCTTAAAAAAGCTGTCTTACGCGAATTATAATCGTTTAATTGTCCTTATCGGGCGATTGGGCCCGTAGCTCAGCCTGGTAGAGCAGCGGACTTTTAATCCGCGTGTCGAGGGTTCAAATCCCTCTGGGCTCGTAACCTTTTTCTTTCTTGCGCCCTTTGGGCGGAAAGAAAAAGCTTAGCCAAAAAGAAAGAACAAAGGAAAGAAATCCATGGAAGAAAACATTCAGTTTTGGGCAGAAAAAATAGCAAAAGACATCCAAGAGAGAAAGAAATTTCACTTTTTGGATAAGTCAATTCCTGAGCTAAAAAATCCCACTATAAAAAGCAGTTCTAGTCTTTCTGGTGTTCTTCACATTGGCCGTCTTAGTGATATAATAAGGGGCGAGGCAGTTTTCCGTGCATTAAAAGAAAACAACTCCAATGCCGAGTTCATTTATGTTACTGAGGACATGGATCCTTTAAGGAAAATCCCAAAAGGCGTCCCAAAAGATTTTGAACAATATATAGGAATGCCAGTTAGTAATGTTCCTGATCCTGAGGGCTGCCATGCAAGTTATGGTGATCACTTTAAAGAAAAGTTTCTGAAAATCTTTGACGGTTTTCTCACTTATGAGCCAAAGCTTTATTCTATGAGTGAAGAATACAAAAAAGGAAATTTCACGCCTTATATTTTAGAGTTAGTAAAGAATACCGAGAAAGCAAAAGAAATCATTTCAAGGTTTCAAGATTCTCCAGTTTCTGATACCTGGACTTCCTGGAAACCAATTTGTGAAAACTGCGGAAAATTACAAACAACCGTTGTAACAAAAATCAGTGGAACAAAAATTGATTATGTTTGTAAGGACTATGATTTTGAAACAACTAAAGCAATTGGGTGCAATCATGAGGGAACATCAGATTTAAAGAAAGCAGTTGGAAAATTGATTTGGAAGAGCGAGTGGGCTGCTCAGTGGAAACGTTGGCAAGTAGTAAGTGAAGGAGCCGGAAAAGAATACAATGCACCTAACTCTGCGTGGTTTGTGAACGCGGAAATTTGCGAAAAAGTTCTTGATTATCCGATGCCGGAACCAATTTTTTATGAACATTTATTCATTGATGGCCAAAAAATGTCTGCATCAGTAGGGAACGTTGTTTATCCTCATGAATGGCTTGAAGTTGGCAGGCCAGAAGCGTTAAAGCTTTTATACATGAAAAAACTTGCGAAAACCAGGAGCTTTTCCTGGAAAGACTTACCTATTCTGGAAAGCGAATTAGATAAAGCTGCTCTAGCGGATACTTTAATTACTGAATTAGGTGACTCGAAAGAGAAGAAACAATTACAAAAACTTTACCATTATTCTAAAGTAAAAGGCAGAGAGGCATTCCCGGTTCAAGTTGACTATTCATTAGTTGCATCGCTTGTCACTACTATTCCCGATAATCAACTGTTATTTGAGAAATTGGTCGAGATGCAAGAATTTGACAAACAAGGTTTGGAAAAAATGAAAGAGCAAGTATTTGAAAGGATGAACCATGCCAGAAATTGGGTTGAGAAATATGTTCCAGAGAAGAAATTAGAATTTGTGGAAGAATATTCTGTAGAAGGAATTGATGAAAAAACGAAAAAACTTTTTGCGGATATTGCAAATGAGTTGGATAAAGATAATAGTGTTGGTGAGGTACAACAAAGGATATTTGAAACAGCAAAAGCTAATGGCATTAAACCACAGGACTTATTCAGGTCTCTTTACCAAGTTATGATTGGAAAAGAACGTGGGCCAAAAATAGGTACTTTGGTTTTTGCTTTTGGAAAAGAAAAAGTAATTGAACGTTTAAAGGAAATTTCCTCTTAGAGGGCCCATAGCTCAGCCTGGTAGAGCAGCGGACTCTTAATCCGCGTGTCGAGGGTTCAAATCCCTCTGGGCTCGCATTCTATTTTCGCAGTGGCAATGTGCCCCTTCGAAATTTGATTATACTAAAAAATTGTTATTTTAGTATGCATTCAATCTCAGTTTCCTTAATTAGGAATTTACAGGAATCTAGACGAAAAGCAATTTCTTACAAAGCTATCGCGAAAGAGTTTAATTTAAGCCCCGCTACTGTTTTGAAATATTGTAGAAAAGTTGAGCTGAAAGGTTCGGGGAAACGAATTCTTGAAATAAATGAACAGGTTAACAGAGAAAAATTTGCTGAAGTATATGCTAAGGTTAAGAAAATAAGGAAACCTTTATTTTCCAAAAAATTTTCAAATCTACTAGGGCATTTGTTTTTTGACGGCTCAGTTAATTTTACACTAGGAAGATATGATTTAACTTATACAAATGCGTCTCAAAAGTTGGTTCATACGTTTAACAAAAATATGATTGAATCTTTTGATTTGAAGTCTGGAAAAATATCTAAAATTTCTGGAGTGAATTTTGATTGGTTTGTTTGTCATCATTATTCTAAATCTGTTTGTGAATTTTTATCAGAGTTATCCGAATCATTTAGTACTTCTGATGGTATTGGTGTCCCCACGCAAATTTTGGAAGGAGATAATGGAATTAAAGCCGCTTTTTTGGGTGCTTTTTGGGATGATGAAGGAAGCATTTCTGAT
This sequence comes from Candidatus Iainarchaeum sp., assembly GCA_002687735.1. GTDB lineage: Archaea > Iainarchaeota > Iainarchaeia > Iainarchaeales > Iainarchaeaceae > UBA493. Next base: position 35,045 of record NZBD01000015.1, read on the forward strand.
TCTGGTAAGCTTGAAGGTAGCTTGGTTTCAAAAGAAATGATTGTTGGGCTTTCAAAATTGCATTTTGATTTAGGGATTGAAAACAAGGTTTATACAAATAAGAAGAAGGGAGATTTCACTGTTCATATTAACAAAAACGAAGTGAATTACTTGTTGTTTCAAGAAAAAATCGGGTTTTCTGATTCATTAGTAGTTCATGGAAAAAATAGTGGGAACTTGAAAAAGAACGTGTTGCGTGAAAAAATTAGGGGTTATAGAAACCATTTAAAACTCTCCCAAACTAACTATTTACGATTGTAGGGGTCGTAGCTCAGTCTGGGAGAGCACGGGGCTGAAGGGAATTTTAATTGCTGATTTGTAATTTTATTCTCAGTTACCTCGGTGTCGCGGGTTCAAATCCCGCCGACCCCATTCCCAAAAAGAAAGAGAAAATGCATTCTGATCCTTTTTTCAACTTTTATATTCTTTATTATATTATGCTGGATTTAAACAAAAAAACGGTAGTTGTTACCGGTGCATCGCGCGGCCTCGGAAGAGCCATTGCTCTGGCTTTTGCTAAAGAAGGATGTAATTTAGTTTTGAATTTTGTTTCTGATTCAAGCAAAGAAAAAATCGATTCTTTAGAAAAAGAAATTGCGAAGTTAGGCGTGAAGAGTATTGCTGTTCAGGCGGATGTTTCTAAAGAAGATGAATGTAAAAAAGTTTTAGATTCTGCAGTAAAAGAATTTAATTCCGTTTTTGTTCTGGCGAATAATGCCGGAGTTTATTCAGGCAAACCAGGAACCCCAACTTGGGAACTCGACGAACAGGAGTTTGACAAAATTTTTTCCGTTAATGTTAAAGGATTATTTTTTATGGTGAAGCATATTGGAAAATGGATGATTGATAATAAAGTTAAAGGCACAATTGTTAACACTGCTTCAGTTGCAGGTTTGGATGCGAGTACTTCCGGAAGTATTTACGGTGCGTCAAAATCTGCAGTTTATGGTTTTACAAAAACATGGGCTGTTGAATTTGGCCAGCACGGTATTAGAGTTAACTCTGTTTCTCCTGGGCCAGTTGACACTGATTTGCTGGAAAAGGTTTCCTTGGAGAAAAAAAAGCAGTTTGCTGAGGAAACCCCGCTTGGGGCTATTGCAAAACCGGAAGATATTGCTGATGCTGTTGTTTTTATGGCAAAACAGGAAAGAATCAACGGTCAGACCATTGTTGTTGATGGCGGGCGTTTAAGACATTAAAAGCAAAATTGCGTTGGCTTTTAATTAGTTTTCGTTCAAATTATTTTTGGTTACTTTGTTGTTAAAGCGTATTTTCCCATTGGTTTTAGTGCTTCTTTTTTCAGCTAGTGTATTAGCTGCAACTCCCACTGTATCTAGTAGCACCCACCCTGAAGGAGAATGGGCTGATGCGCCTTTCATTAAGGTTAATTTTTCTTATTCAGATGCAACAAAATTCGCCTATGTCGTTAACAAAGAAGCAGACACTGTTCCGGATATAATCGGAGAGATAAGTAAATTTATGGATCCTTCAAGTTCTGAAATTTCTTTGGGGGCAAAACTTGATGGAATATATTGGCTGCATGTAAGGGGAAAAAATTCTTCGGGTTGGAGTGATACTAAGCATTATGAAATTAAAGTAGATTCTAATGGTCCAAGAAGACCTGCCAATCTTACCGCGACTCCATTAGAGGATGGAACTATTCAACTGGCGTGGGATGCTGCGGAAGACGATCTTGCAGGAGTTGGTCATTATACTGTTTATAGAAGTGTTCTTAGATTTGTTAGTGATGGAGGAATATCCAGAGAATTCACTATTCGGGATGCTGTTGCAAAAAGAATTGCTGAGGAAGTAACAGAAACAAATTATCTTGATGAGGAAATAAATGAAGGTTATAGATATCATTACAAGATCCAGCCTATTGATAAAGCGGGTAATGGAGGGATCCCGAGTTCTGTTGCTTCTGCTCGAGCCCATTCTTTTTGTGATTTTACAGTGGTTATTCACACAGAACTTGATGATGAAAACATATCCATTGCAATTGAATCCACAGGAAAATTCAAAAAAGGGAATGTGAAAGTTACTGATCCTAATGGCGTTGAAACAGAAATTGTAGAATCGGAATCAAATGTTTTTTCCATCGAGACATCTTACAGCTTATCAGACAAACCAAACGGAGACTACAATATTTTCTTTACCTCCATCGATCCTGATTTTGATGAATGTAATGCCGAAAAGATTTTTATTTATGATATTGTATTCCCTGAAGTAAAAATAATTTCTCCGTCCTCTACGGGGGTTTTAACAGAACAAGTTAAGTTTGAAATTGAAGCAAGTGATTCCGGGGTTAATCCATCGGGACTTGTCAGTGTTACGCTTTACCTTGAAAAGGCGGGTGAAGAAATATTAGTTGGCGAGGCTGAAAAGGCGGGTGAAAATTATGTTTATGACTGGAACACTATTACTTATGAAAATGGTAGGTTCAAGGTTATTGTAAAAGCAAAAGATAATGCAGGAAACGAATCTGAAGATTCAGCAATTTACAGTTTTGAAAACACATTCTTTGCGAGAACTACCGCAAGTTCTGATATTATTTTTTCTGAAGCCGCCAGAACTGAAGCTATAAATTATTTAGCTGATTTAAGAGAGCAGGGCATTAATGTACAGGAATTAGAAATGAGACTCGTTAATGCGGATTCTAACTTTAATTATGCTCGTGAGCTTTTTGAACAGGGTTATTATTTTGAATTAGCTTCTGAACAAGCGAATTTAGCTAAATTACAGTATGATTCAATCAAAAGCAGTATTAGTTTGGAAGATTATGGTAACAGAGTTTACATTTATGATGCAGAACAGCTTGATCTTTTCTTAAGTGCGTCAGGATTAGATTCAGGAGTAACAAATAACTCTAAAACTTTAATACAACAATTACAGCCGTTAAGGAGATTAGAACTTGTAAAGGTCACAAAAGGAATAAACTCTTATTACAAAGCTAATGTTTCAATTTCTTTTTCTAATGCTCAAGATCAAAATATTTCTTTGAGGGTTTTAGAAATAATTCCAAAACAATTCACTAACGATGCGAATAATCTATCTTCTACTTTTGCTTTTGAAATTATCCAATCAGACCCTATAATTGTGTTTGAATCCGTTGACTCGATCCAGGGAGAAACAATCTCTATAATTTATTCCTTAAAACAAGAGCTTACTAAAGAGCAGGCGGATATTTTGCTTTCATCAAATGTAATGAATTTTTATATTTCTCCGCCAATTCTAGTTGATTCTGCAACTGACTTATCTTCAGTTAAACTGTCTTCGCTACTGAACTTTAATTCATTAATATCCTCTCTTCCCCCCATTGAATGGAACACAACTAATCTGATAATTGTCGGTCTTGCGATTTTAGCAATTTTATTCATACTTTTGGTAATTGTGTTATTGGCGGTATTTGCGGCATATTATTTCTTTATACGGAAAAAAAAAACGATTTACAATGAGCCTTGAAAAATTTCTAAAAGAATCTGCTAAGGATATTGATAAAGAACTGGAAAACTTCTTTCCTAAAAAAATCACCGCTGAATGGGTTACCGAATCGTTAGGGGAACCAGAATTTAGTTTTGATGAAAATTCTTCACAGAAAGCAGTTGTTGATCCGGTTTGGGATTTTTTAGACCGGGGCGGAAAACGATGGAGACCTGCTTTGATGCTGCTTGCATGTGAGGCGGTTGGCGGAAATAAAAAAGATGCCATGCCTTTTACGGTTATTCCTGAACTTGTTCATAACGGAACAATAATGGTTGATGATGTGGAGGATAATTCTTCTTTAAGGAGAGGTAAAAAATCAACACATCTCATTTATGGCGTTGATATTGCAATAAATGCAGGAAATGCAATGTACTTTCTTCCATTAGTAACCTTAATTAATGATGCTAATATTTCCCCCGAACAAAAAGCAACTATTTATGATTTGTATGCAAAAGAACTTCTGAAACTTTCTTTTGGGCAGGCAATGGATATTTACTGGCATAAGGGTCATTCTGAGGTAACGGAACAACAATACTTGCAAATGACTTCTTACAAGACAGGTTCCTTATCAAGATTAGCTGTTGGTTTAGGAGTAATATTAGGAAAAGGATCAGAAAAACAAATTTCTGTTTTATCTGATTTTGCAACCAGCTTAGGAGTGGCTTTTCAGATTCATGATGATGTTCTGAACCTTAAACCTGCTGAGGAGTGGGGTAAAGAAACTGGCGATGATATTCAAGAAGGGAAAAGAACCATAATAGTTATTCATTCTTTTTCACTAATTGATTCTAATAAAAAGGATCAACTGACAAAGATTTTGGATGCTAAAGAAAATACGGTTGCAGAAATAAAAGAAGCAATTTCTATTTTAGATGGATCCGGTTCTATTGATTATGCTAAAAAATTTGCAAAAGACATTGTTGCTGAAAGCTGGTCAAATCTTGACAAGGCTCTTGAGGATTCGGATGCAAAAAAAATGCTGAAAGAATTTGCAGATTATGCTATTAATAGGGAAATTTAAACATCATATTCTTTGTCTACTTTTTTGATGTTCATACCTTTAGAATCAATTTCTATTGGATGTAAATCTTCAGAATGCTTAGTTGCACGCATTTTTCTTATGTGAAGTGTTCTATTGCTTCTTGTTCCTATTCCCATGTAGTGCAAGACTATTACTCCGTCAACAACATATTCTTCTATTCCGTATTTTCCGAATTTGTTTTCTCCTTCAGTTACCTCTGAAGTTAACAGTGTTGTAACCCCTATTCTCATTAAAAGATAAGAGAGTTTCAGGATCGCGTTTCGGATTTCATTTTCGCTTTCATAATTCATGCCCATTGCAGGAATAGAGTCAATCACCAGTCTTTTTGCGCCTATTTTTTTTGTGGTGCGCATTATTTCAAGCAAAAGTTTGTCAATATCAAATCCTGTTGCCGGCATTGCAAATTCTTCTTCACTAGGAATTCCTATTTTTGCAAGGCTTCCATCAATAATCTGAATCATGTTGTCGTCTTCAAGTTTTCTCAAGTCCCATCCGAACTTTTGCATATCCTGTCTTATAAGTTCGGGTCGTTCATCTAGTGTTACATAAATGCCCGGTTCCTTATATTTAGAAGCTCCTTCATAGAGATATTGAGCGCAGAAAATAGTTTTGCCTGTACCGCAAGCTCCTGACACTAACGTTGTTCGGCCTTCTGGAAAACCGCCTTCTATAAGCTTGTCTAATCCGTTTATCCCTGTTTGGATTCTATTCATTTTGGCCAAAGTATCACATTATAGTTTGCTTTGAACTTGTATTTATATCTTTTCAAATGCTTAAATTGTATTTATATTAATTTATGTTCTAATAAAAATTATGAAAAAATATTTGCTGGCTTTACTGTTAGTTTTGTTTGTACAACCGGCGTTTGCAGGTCAATTGTTAATTTTAGATGTATCAACCCACACTTCAATTCCTTCAACAATTTATGCAGGTGATTTAGTAGCAGTTAATGTTAATATTGATAATCTAAGCGGTGTCGGACAAGCAGCAAATGATATTCATGTTTCATTACAGCTTAATGAAAATGATTTTGAAATAATAGATGTTGAGGAGAATATAGATTCGATAAAAGCTAAAGGATCAAAAACCGTTTCGGTTAGATTCAGAGTAAAAGAGGGCACTCTTCCAGGAGTTTATAAGCTGCCTGTGTCTATGGATTATTTTTCAGGGACGGATAAATTAAATCAGGTTGATACTATCGATCTGCTAATAACTTCTTGCAACACTTTGAACATTTCTGAAATAGATTTAAGCAATTTTAAACCTCACATTAATGATTCACTTGTTGTTACTGCAAATATTGAAAACAACTGTTCAACTGCAGCGAGAGACGTTGAAATAAGCCTGCTTCCGGTAACTAATACAACTATCGATCCGTTCATTGTCGCGGCTGATTCCATAAAAATCGGGGATATTCTTCCGGGAGAAGAGCAAAAAGCCAGATTTAATTTACAGATAACTAATAAGGTTGATACTCAAACATATGTTTTCTCAATAGATGCTAATTGTGATAGTTGCAAAACAGCATCCAATTCTTTTTCTTTCCAGGTTTTAGGAAGACCTGAACTTGTTTTTTCAAACATAGAGTACTCAGTTGAAAATGCTTTAGGAAATGATTCGCAAATAATGCAGGGAAGTTTGTTTACATTTTCAGTACAGCTTGATAATATTGGTGAAGAAAAAGCTAAGGCAGTCAGTATTTCTGTTGATTTTGATGAAGCTATTGTAGGAACCAGTAAATCATTCTTAGGAAACATTGACCCTGATGATTCAGGAGCAGCTATATTTAATTTAAGTACTGCTTTTGATGCAAACCCCGGAGAAACCCCGGGAACAATTACAGTTAATTATATTGATGAACTAGGTGTTGAGCAATCGTTTACAGAGAATTATCCACTTTACATTAATGCAGCCCCTCCGACTAGTCCGATTGTTTGGATTTTCTTGCTTATACTAATTATTGTTGTATTAGCTTTGGTTTATTTCATAATTAAATTTGTTTTCAGACAATTAGCTCTTAGAAAGGCTCAATCACGATGATCAAATTATCCTTCTTTAACTTATTCAGAAGAAAAACCAGGACTTTTTTGTCATTGGTTGGTATAGCTATTGGGGTTGCCGCAATAATCGTTCTTGTTTCTCTTGTTGACGGTTTCACGGAAGACTTTAATGATCTTGTAAGCGGTTTTAAAGCGATTAGTGTTTTTGAAAAAGATGTTCCTGACAATATTTTTTCAAAAATCGATGCTTCTTTTGTACAAAAAATGGAATCTATTTCAGGGGTGAAATACGCTGTCGCGGAAGTAGTCTTTATTCCGGAAAAGATTGATGGTGTTGCTTTGCTTGCAGCGCCAGGATCTGTTAGTGCTTTTGGGATTGATGCTAGAAAATATTATTCCACTCCGCAAAGGGGTTTTATTGGCGATACTGAAAAAGGATTAAACCTTGACGGTTCTGATTTAGGTTATGTGGTTATAGGGAGTCAGCTTGCAGAGGATTATGGTAAGTTTGTTGGTTCTACAATAAAGATTAATGATACAAAGTTTCGTGTAAAAGGAATTTTAGAGGAAGGTTCTGATTTATTAGGGTCATTGATTGTAATGAATATTGAAGATGCTCGTGAGGTAAGCGAGTTTCCAAGTGACAAAATCCAATCAATGTCTGTTTTCCTATCTGACCCCACACAGGATAAAAAAATAGCTAAGCTAATAGAATTAAAGTATGCTGATGATTTACAAGTTTATACTCAGCAAGACATCTCTGAGGAAATTGGCGGGGTTATGGATAGTTTGCGATTAATGGCGGTTGTAGTTGCTCTGGTTTCAAGTTTGGTTGCGGGAATTGGTATTGCCAATACTATTCTGATGAGTGTGCTTGAGCGTTTTAAGGAGATTGGGGCTCTGAAGGCTGTGGGCTGGACTAACTCAAATGTAATGAAAATGATTCTTTACGAAGCTTTTTTCTTAGGGGTTATTGGAGGAGTATTAGGAATAATCTTAGGGTTTATAGTTGATGAATTATTATCTTCTTTAGTAGGAATTAAATATTTAATTAGTCCATCTCTTTTAGTTACTAGTTTTTTGTTTGCAGTTGCACTCGGTTTAGTGTCAGGATTATATCCTGCTTATCAAGCATCCAAACTTGACCCTATTGAGGCTTTGAGGAGTTGAAAAAAATGAAAACACCCGTGATAGAAGCAAAAAAAGTCGTGAAAGAGTATCACTTAGGTGAAACTATTGTGAGTGCTCTTGCAGGAGTCTCTTTAAAAATTTATGAAGGCGATTTTGTTGTTATTGTTGGCCCAAGTGGTTCCGGAAAAAGTACGCTTATGCATCTTCTTGGAACTTTAGATCATCCAACAAGAGGAACGGTTTTGATTGACGGAGAGGATATTAGTGAGCTTGATGACTGGGACTTAGCAATGCTCAGAAGAAAAAAAATCGGTTTTATTTTCCAGTCTTTTAATTTAATTCCTACTTTAAATTCTTTTGAGAATGTTATTATTCCAACTGAACCGCTTCCCGGAGACAAAGAGAAATTAGAGGATCGAGGTATTGCACTGCTGAAAAAAGTCGGTCTTGGTGATCGTTTATTACATAAACCTGATGAGCTTTCAGGAGGGCAAAGACAAAGAGTTTCTATTTCAAGATCTTTGATTAATAATCCCGAAATTATTTTTGCTGATGAACCAACGGGAAATCTTGATTCTGTTACTGGAAGGCAGATAATAGATTTGATGTATGAATTAAACACTAAAGAAAACAAAACATTTGTTCTTGTAACTCACGATGAAACCCTGCTTAAATATGCTACAAAAAAAGTTTTCATTTTAGACGGTAAAATTACCAAGGTTGTGGAAAATCCCCGATCTAAAAAGGTGTCAAAGTGATAAAGTTTAGTTTGGTTAATCTCTCAAGACATAAAGTAAGAACTTTTCTTTCAATTCTTGGAATAATGGTCGGGGTAGCTTCTTTGATTGCTCTTGTTTCAATTGTTGATGGTATAAAGTTTGATATTAATGAGGCTTTAAGCAGTGCACAAGGTGCCAGAGTTATGCCAATTAATGCCACTAGCCCTGTTTTTACTTCAATGGATGAGGATTGGAAAGCTAAGTTAGAAAACATTCGAGGAGTGAAGACTGCTTCTGGAACTATAATCCAGCTCGTCAGTTCCATTGAAGGGGAAAAGACTCCTCTTACAAGCCAATTGCAGCTTGTTGGTGTTGATGTTAGTGATATTGCCAGTGCAAGCAATTCCGGTTTTGATGGTACGCTTCTTTCAGGAAGAGATTTGAAAACAACTGATGCAGGAAAAAAAGTTGTCATGCTTGGAGAAGCACTTGCTGATGAGCATGATAAGTTTGCAGGTTCAAAAATAAAAGTTAATGATGTTCCATTGAGAGTAATAGGCATTTTTACCACTGGCTCTGACTTGCTTGACACCACATTGGTAATGCCTTTAGAAACAGCCAGAGATATTACTGATTTTAGTTCTGATAAAGTAAGTTTCTTTATTGTTTCAGTAATCAATCCGGCTGATGATAAGATTGTTGTTGAAAAAATAAATCTTCTTTATGGTGATGATTTAAAAGCTACTTCTTTGAGCGATTTTTCATCTCAGTTCAATACAATTATTGATGGAATAACTCTTCTTGTTATAGTTATTGCGTCCATTGCGTCATTTGTAGCTGCAATTGGAATAATCAATACGATGCTGATGAGTGTGCTTGAGCGTTTTAAGGAGATTGGGGCTCTGAAGGCTGTGGGCTGGACCAATTCAAACATAATGAAAATGATTGTTTATGAGTCAACATTTATAGGTATATTCGGAGGAATTTTAGGAGTTATTTTAGGAATCATTTCCTCTAATTTTGTACAGGCTTTTGGATTAACCACCCTAGTAACCCCGTATTTGTTGTTAGGGTCATTTTTAGGCGCTGTTATTGTTGGTTTGATTGCAGGTATTTATCCTGCAATCAATGCTTCAAGAATGGATCCGGTTGATGCTTTAAGAGCAGAGTAATTATTCTCTGTAAACGTTAGTAACTCCTTTTACTTTTGAAATTTTTTTAAATAATTTTTCTAATTGAGAAATATTTTTTATTTTCAAACTGAATTTACATTGTACTGTATTGTTCGGGGCAATTTTAACATTTGCAGAGCTAACTCCTAGGTTGGTTTTTGAAATAACTTCAAGTAAATCTTTCAATAATCCCAAGCGATCAGAAGCTTTTACTATTAGTTCTGTTTTATAAGTGCTTTCTGAACCGTGCCACGAAACCCCGATAAGTGTGCCTTTAGATTCACTAGCTTCTTCACAGTCAATCCTATGAACCGATATTTTTCTTTTAGTTGTTTTCAAACCTACAATATCGTCTCCCGGAACAGGAGAACAGCATTTAGCAAGTCTAATTTTTTTATCGCTAATTTTTATTTTCTGTGCAACTTTTTTATCTAGCAATGGTGCTGTTTTAGATTTTTGAATTTGTAGTTTAGCTCTTATTTTCTGTTTAGCTTTTGAGGTTTTCACAAAACTAAGCCAACTCATTTTCGGGCCTTGTTTTTGAGAAGTAGCTATTTCAACAATATCGCTATTTTTTATAATTGCGTGTAAAGAAACAATATCGCCGTTTATTTTTGCGTTTTGACAATGGTTTCCAACATCAGAATGAACTGCGTATGCAAAATCAATTACTGTTGCTCCTTCAGGTAACTCAATAACTTGGCCTTTTGGAGTTAGCGCAAAAATTTCTTTATCAAATATGCTAGTTTCGGTTTGATCACTAGATGTTTTTTGCCAGTCTAAAATCTGTTTTACCCATTCAATTTTTTTGTCAAATTTGGAGTCCTTTTCCCCTCCTTTGTAAAGCCAATGTGAAGCCATTCCATATTCTGAAGCGTCATGCATTTCTTTTGTTTTTATTTGAATCTCAATAGGATTTCCCATGTGGCTTTGAATCGCGGCATGCAATGCTTTGTAACTATTTCCTTTTGGTTTTACAATATAATCATCAAATTCTCCGGGAATCGGTTTCCAGGAACTATGGATAATTCCAAGTACCTCATAACAATCTTTTACTGAATCAGTTATGACTCTTAATGCAATCAAATCATAGATTTTGTTTAATCCCACTTTCTTTCTTTCCATTTTTTTGTAGGTGCTGTAGATTGTTTTTATTCTGCCGGAAATTTCGTAATTAATTTTTTCTTTTTTAAGTTCTTTTTCTAATTTTTCTTTTGTTTTTTTAATATCCTGAGTAACACCTTTAACCGTTTTATTAACCGCGTTACTAATGAAAGAATAAGTTTTAGGGTCAGAATATTTGAATGCTAGTTCATTTAGTTCAGAACTAATCGGGTATATTCCTATTTTATGTGCTAAAGGTGCAAATATTTCCTGTACTTCTAAAATAAAGTTCTCTTTGTCTTCTATTTGGGTTTCAGAAAGTTTTCTAAGAGTAATAAGAATATCTGAAAGAAACAGTATAACAACATTCGGATTTGCCGATACAACCACTAAAAGTTTTTTTCTGGACTCTTCCTTATTTTCCGATTTTACCTGTAATGCTTTTTCAAAACGAATTTCAGAATCCAGCAGACTTGTAACATTTTCTCCAAATTCTTTTTCTACTTTTTCTATGTATTTTTCGATGTTTTTTGGCGGATGAATCAGACCGGCCAATACAACATCTTTTTTTTGTTTAAGGCTAAGTAAGAGAGTCGCTAATTCCATGCCTTGGGTTAAACAAATGCTTTTTTTGGGACTTTCATCACAGGCCTTTAAAATAAACTCTATTCCTTTTTCTGCCTCTTTAACAGAGCCAAATTCAGATTCAAATTTTTTAAGGAAGTCCCTCTTCAAGTCAGATTCCATAATACTATTTTGCTATGTCATTATTATAGGATTAATCCTATTTTTGCCTTCAGGTAATCTTTAAATACTAGCATTCGTTTCCTATAACTGAAACCCTATGATTCAGTCAATAATTGTGCCAGAGAATGGCAAAGTAAAAAATATTACTTCTGCACAGCTTTCTGATGTAAAAAATAAGACCTTTGTTTGGATAGATGTAGAGGATCCGACAGAGGAAGATTTTGAATTTTTAAGGAAGAATTTTCCTTTACATCCTTTAGCATCCGATCCTGTTTTTGAATCAAGGTTAAGGCCTAAAATAATAGATTTTCAACAGCACTTATTATTAGTTTTTCATGAGCCACTTATGGAACAGGGAAAACTTTCTTTTTCAAGAGCGATCTTTTTTATCGGAAAAGATTTTCTTATCACAGTACACAACCAAAGTTTACCTTCAATTGATGCTATTAAAGAGTTAGTAAACAGCAGCCCGAAAGTTTTGAAAAAAGGATCCTCTTTTTTAGTTTATGATTTGCTTGACCAGATTGTTGATAATTATTTTCCGATTTTGGATGAACTTGATGATGAAATTGATAATTTAGAAAGTAAAATGTTTTTAAGAGACGGAAAAGATACTTTGAGAAAAGTTTTTTCATTAAAACGTAAAATTCTTGAACTAAAAAGAAAAATTTCCCCTGTAAGAGAAGTTCTTTCAGCTCTATCTAGACATGAGTCAAAAATAATTGATAAAAACGCATTGATTTATTTTAGAGATGTTTATGATCATGCAATAAGGATTTCTGATACTATTGATATTTATCGAGACCTATTAACCAGTATTTTGGAGGTTCACATTTCTTTACAATCAAATAAGTTGAATGAGGTTATGAAAGTTCTTACTGTAATAGCCACAATAATGATGCCGTTAACTCTCATCACTGGTTTTTATGGGATGAATATTGTTTTTCCAGAGGTTGAGCTCTTTAATGCAGACTCTTACTTTTTTATTTTGTTCCTAATGCTAATAGTTTCAGGTATGCTGATAATGTATTTTAGAAAGAAAAAGTGGTTATAGTGAAAAATTATTTATTTGTAAATTTCAAAACTTACGAGGAAGCTTCCGGAGATAAGGCTTTAGCTCTTGCAAAGCTGATTTCAGGCCAGTTTACCGGAGAAGTAGAAATAATACCGGTTGCCCAGTCTCTTGACTTAAAAGAGATTGCCTCAAATGTTTCGCTTAAAGTTTTTGCTCAACACATTGACCCAATTTCTTTCGGTTCTAATACAGGGAAAATTCTTCCTGAAGCAGTTAAGTCTGCAGGTGCTGTTGGAACTGTTCTTAATCATGCGGAAAACAAAGTTGAAAATGATTTTATTGAAAAAGCAGTTCAAAGATGTAAAGAAGTTGGTCTTACAATAATGCTTTGTGCAGAAAATTTAGAAAGAGCCAAACAATTAGCTACATTTAATCCTGATTTTATTGCTGTTGAACCCCCGGAACTTATAGGCGGAGATATTAGTGTTAGTACCGCTAATCCTGAGTTGATTTCAGATTCAGTGAAAGCAATTCATGAAGTAAACAAAGAAATAATTGTAATAACCGGAGCCGGCGTAAAAAATTCTGAGGATGTCAAAAAAGCAGTTGAACTTGGTTGCCAAGGGGTTTTTGTTGCATCAGGAATAGTTTCAGCCAAAGATAAAGAAAAGGCTATTAAAGAATTGTTAAAAGGCTTCAGATAACAATTCCCTTAATTATTGTGGGTTTACTTTCATTTTTTTCGTAAGCTTCAATACCCTGTTTAAGCACCATAAAACCCAGTAAAGCACATTTTATTCGTGTTTGAATTATGTTTCCTAATTCATCAAAGAAATCTTCCCTTGAAATTTTTTTAGCCTGTTGAACATTTCTTCCTTTAACCATTTCAGTAATAATGGATGAAGAAGCAACACTAATAGCGCATCCAGAACCAGTAAACTTGACGTCTTCTATAACATCATCCTTAATTCGCATGGTAAATTCAACCTGATCACCACAGCTAGGATTACCCCCGCTGACATCTATCTCTGGTTTAGTTATGTTTCCCTTATTTACAGGATTCTTATATAAATCCAGAATTATTTCCGTGTAAATTTCCCCAACCATGTTTAAACACCAAATACTTTTTTTGTCTGATCAATTGCATTTACAAACTTTTCAATTTCTTCTTTAGTATTGTAAAGATAAAATGAGATTCTTGCAACTCCATCCACTTTTAATTTTTCCATTAAGGGCTGAGCACAATGATTACCTGAACGAATCGCAATAGCATTCTCATCCAAAATTTGTGCGACATCATGAGGATGCACATTCTTCAAATTGAAAGAAATTATTCCCGTTCTTGGTTCTTTTTCAGGACCATAAAGATTAATTTTATCAATCTCTTTCAATTTTTTCAAACCAAACTCAAGAAGCGCTTTTTCATGTTCTTCTATGTTCTCAATCCCGATTTTATTAATGTAATCAATAGCTTCTCCAAAACCTATTGCTCCTGCAATATTAGGTGTTCCTGCTTCAAATTTCCAAGGAAGCTTATTCCAAGTTGCTTCTTTTAAAGAAACTTTGGAAATCATATCCCCTCCGGTTAAGAAAGGATTCATCTCCTTCAATATTTCTTCTTTTCCATAAAGAACTCCAATTCCTGTAGGCCCTAACATTTTATGTGCTGAAAAAGCAAAGAGATCTGCATCAATTTTTTTCACATTGGTTTTTGTATGAGGAACTGATTGTGCAGCATCAACCACAAAATAAGAACCATTATCTTTTACTGTTTTTGAAATTTTTTCTAATGGATTAATCGTCCCCAAAATATTTGATGCTTTTGTTAAAGCAACAATTTTTGTTTTTTTATTTAATTTCTTTTCAAAATCATCAAGATCAAGTCTTCCATCGGAAGTAATATTAACAAAATTAAGTTTAGCTTTTTTTCTTTTCGCAAGCATTTGCCAAGGAACAATATTTGAATGATGTTCCATTACTGAAATAAGAATCTCATCTCCTGAGGAAATTTTTTCTCCGAGACTATATGCTGCCAGATTTAATGATTCAGAAGCATTTTTTGTAAAAACAATTTCCTTAATTCCTTCAGCATTTATAAATTTTGCAGTTTTTTCATGAGCCTCTTCATATTTATCAGTGGCTTTCTGACTCAAAAAATTAAGGCCTCTGTGAACATTTGCATTATATTTCTGATAATAATCGGAAACTGCATCAATAACCTGCTGTGGTTTTTGAGTAGTTGCAGCATTATCAAAGTAAACTAATTCATTGTTATTGAATTTTTGATTCAGAATCGGAAAATCTTCCCTGATTTTTTTAATATTCATAATACTAATCCATATTTTTTTCAATCTGTGATTCGATAGGTTTTCTTATTTCTTCAGGCAGCATAAAAACAACCGAATCCAGAAAACTTTTTACAATCATGTTTTTTGCTTCATTTTTAGGAATTCCTCTAGATTCAAGGTAAAAGAGCTCATCCTCATCAATTCTTGCCACAGTAGCCGAATGAGACGCTTTAACATCGTCTGTTTTTATCTCTAATCCAGGGATTTGGTTACTACTTGCACTTTCCCCTAAAATCATGCTGTGACATTCCAAAAATGCATTAGTTCTGGTTCCTGTTGGTTCAATAAGAATCATGCCGTCAAAAACATTCTTGCTTTTTCCTTTCAATGCTCCTTTGAATATGCTCCTGCTGAAAGTATCTGGAGCTCTATGAATTGCAGTGTAATTTAAATCAAAATACTGTTCATTTTTTGACAGCAAAATAGTATAATCCTCAGACTTTGAGTTTTGGCCTTCCAATATTTCAAAATTATTAGCCCTTACAAGTTCTCCTTTTGTAAAAATGTTTGCATTCACTATTGATGCACCCTTTCCAATAATGTTCTGCTGATAAGCGATATTGTTTTTCCCGAAATTATTTATCTTTACATGGTTTAAAACAGAATTGTCCTCAAGATAAATTGTTTGATTGCTCAAAGAATTTTTTTGAGTTGTAATTTCTTCAACCAAACTTGCTTTTATTCCTTTTTCAACAATCACAAAATATTTTATTATTGCTTCATCCTCAAAATCAAGTTTTAAATTTATTAATTCCTCAGAATTTTTTTCAATTAACACTACAAAAGAAGTGTTAAAGTTAGAATTTATAAACGCTTCAAATTGGTCTTTTGCTTTTTGTTCTTTTATAAGAATTTTTCCGATCTTTTCAGGCATTTCCTTCAATGCTTCTTCCAGAGAAATAACTCTAGCATTCTTATCTAGTTTAACATTGGCTTTTCCTTTAGCTCCTGACAATAATTTTTCAAGTTTAGGAATGCTTGTGTATTTGCTTTTTTTCAGCGGTCTTTCAGAAAAAACCTTTTCATTCTGGGTTTTATAATCTGCTAATTCAGTTATTTCAGAACTCATAATAGTTTGCATAATCATCCCACCGAGTTTTCCATTTCCATTTCAATTAATCTATTAAGTTCAACAGAATATTCCAAAGGAAGTGTTTTAGTAAAAGGCTGAATAAAACCAAGAATTATGAGAGTTAAAGCCTCTGCCTCATTAAGTCCTCTTGACATTAAGTAAAATATTTCATCATCATTTATTTTCCCTACTTTTGCTTCGTGTGCAATAGTAGCTGTCGGTTCATCAATTTCAATATAAGGATAAGTATCACTCCTAGAATTTTTATCCAGAATTAAAGCATCACAAACAACACTGCTTTTAACATTCTTGCAACCTTTCACAACTTTAAGAAGCCCTCTGTAACTTCCCCTTCCGGAGTCTTTGCTTACGCTTTTGCTTGTAATTTTACTCGTGGTGTTTGAAGCAAGATGAACTATTTTTGCCCCTGCATCCTGATGTTGGCCTTTTCCGGCAAGAGCTATGCTGAGAACTTCTCCCTTGGCACCTTCTTCCATTAAATAAATTGCAGGGTATTTCATGGTTACTTTGCTTCCTAAGTTCCCATCCACCCATTCAACAGTTGAGTTTCTGTAAGCAAAAGCCCTTTTTGTAACTAAATTGTAAATATTATTTGCCCAGTTTTGGATTGTCGTGTATCTTAAATGTGAGTTCTCCTTTGCAATTACCTCAACAACAGCAGAATGCAAAGACTGACTTGTAAACCTTGGGGCGGTACATCCTTCAATATAATGAACCCGACTTCCAGTATCTCCGATTATAAGAGTTCTTTCGAATTGTCCAAAACTCTCTGCATTAATCCTGAAATAAGCCTGTAACGGAATCTCAACTTTAACATTTTTTGGAATATAAACAAAAGAACCTCCTGACCATACAGCTGTATTCAGAGCTGCGAATTTATTATCATTGTAAGGGATAATTTTTCCAAAATGTTCTTTCACAAGTTCAGGGTATTGTTTTAGCCCCTCATCCATTGAAAGAAAAACAACTCCATGTTTTTCCAAATCTTCTCTGATGTTATGGTACATAACCTCAGAATCATACTGTGCTCCTACTCCTGCCAAAGATTTTTTTTCTGCTTCCGGAATTCCAAGCCTGTCAAAAGTATCTTTAACATCTTGCGGAACATCTTCCCATTTATTTTTGTTTGCTTCACTTGCGCGCATGTAATAAATTATATTATTAAAATCAATCTCGCTTAAGTCAGCTCCCCATTTAGGCATTGGCATTTCATTAAACGCTTTAAGCGCTTTCAGTCTTATGTCAAGCATCCACTTTGGTTCTTTTTTTATCCCCGAAATTTTTCTGACAACGCTCTCATTAAGGCCTTTGTCAAACTTAACATCATATTTTTTAGTATCGTAATTGAAATCGTACTTTGAATAATCTATTTCAGTCAGTTGTCTTTCTTTAATTCTACTCATCAGTCTTCACTTCTAAAATATTAACTCCTGCTTTTTTTAGGATTTCAGAATAACCTTTTTCTTCAAGCTCTTCTGCAAGTTCAACCCCGCCGGATTTTATTATTTTTCCGTCATACATCACGTGAACAAAATCCGGCTTTAAATGATTAAGGATTCTTTTGTAATGTGTTATTACAATTGCCCCGAAATCTTTTGAACGGCAATCATTAACTGCTTCAGAAACAAGTTTCAAAGAATCAATATCCAACCCAGAGTCGGTTTCATCAAGAATCGCAATCTTTGGTTTTAGCACTAACATTTGTAAAATTTCCGCTCTTTTCTTTTCTCCTCCAGAAAAACTCACATTTAATTCTCTGTCAATAAAGTCGCTTTCAATTTCAAGTTTATGTGCAGTTTCAACCAAAAGTTTCCTGAATTTCATAATGCTCATTGTTTCCAGCGGATGCTGGTTTTTGTAAGCTGCATGTAAAAACTTGCTGAAACTCAAACCCTGAATTTCAAAAGGATACTGGAATGATAAAAATAATCCGAGTTTTGCTATTTCATCAGGACTTAGTTCTGCTAAATTTTTATTATCGAAACTGATTTTTCCTTTACTGATTTTATATTTTGGGTTTCCCATTATTACATTTGAAAGTGTACTTTTTCCAGAACCATTTGGACCCATTATTGCATGGATTTCTCCCTGGCTTACTTTGAGGTTAATGCCTTTCAATAGTTCTTTTTTATTGACTTTTGAGTGTAGGTTTTCGATTTTTAATTCCATTATAACAACTCCTAAAAAGAAAATTTATGTTGCTTGTTTTTTCAGGTTGACTGATTCAATTATTTCAGAGGCCGCGTCAAATTCCTTGCAGACAACACACATGCCATCAAAACCCTTGCCGGATTCCATCATAATGTCCGCCATTTTTTTCAGTTTTTTTTGGTCAGACTCATTAAACTTGTGATTGCCACCCCTTTTGCCCTTGAGATACTGACATACTGCAGCCTCAGTAAGATTTAGTTTTTTTGCAATAATTTTTCGAGGCACTTGTTTTTCAGTTACTAAATACTGGGCAATTTCGCGTCTAACTGCCGGAAGAACATTCCAACTTATGATTTCGCAAGGAAACGTAAGATTCATAGTATCACATATTAACAATTGTTAAAATACTTTTTAAGGGTATTGGTACACCCCAATAATATGTAAAATAATCCGCTTTAGTTGTTTTTTAGGTTTTTTTTATTGTATTTGATTTAAAAGCATTTTCAATGGTGATCTAAAGATGAGCAAACTAAAAGCAATGAAATCGGTTTCTGAAAAAGATTCTGATTCAAATCCGATTTATACTATTGCGGGAATCGGGGTTGTTCTGATCGGAATTGCTGTTGTTTATCTTGCGTTATTTGGTCCATCCCCGACAATTGATCTTGATAAATTGGAAGGAAATGCTAATTTTAAAGGAAACCCTGATGCTACTGTGAGAATAGTTGAGTTTTCTGATTTCCAGTGTCCTGCTTGTGGTTTTGGTTTTACTCAATTACAACAAATTTTACCTCAGTACTTGGACAGAGTAAAATTCACTTATAGACATTTTCCTCTGAATAATGTGCATCCTTATGCGCAAAAAGCAGGCGAGGCTTCTGAATGTGCTGCTGATCAGGGGAAATTCTGGGAAATGCATGATACTCTTTTCACAAATCAGGAAAACCTGACAATTCCAAATCTAAAATCTTATGCTCAGCAATTAAACCTTAATCAGCAGGAATTTGATGCTTGTTTGGATTCGAGTAAGCATGCTTCAAAAGTAGCTTCTGATTTTTCTTATGGTGCTTCTATCGGAATTAACTCAACACCGACATTGTATGTTAATGGTGAAAAGTTCTCAAATCTTACAGCAGAACAATGGAAACAAGCCTTAGATTCAAAATTAGCTTGAATAATTAAACTTAGAAAAAGAATTGATATTTATATCTTTCCATTAATGAGTATACTATTATGTCTGGTTTAGGGGGGTTAAGATACCTTTATATAGGACCTAAACACAATATATGTAATTGATTAATGTTAACAAGTTAACTTTAGGAGGTTTTAGGCTTGGATGAAAAATTATATTTATCAGTGAGTTTAATTGTTTCTGCATTAGTTTTGTCAGGAACAATCTTTTTAGTAGGAGATAGTGTCAATGACAACTTAACAGGTTTAACCGTTGCAATACAGAATGCTCCGGCGCCAGTTGCAGGGACTAATGATTCTGGCTCAGGAGACACAGGAACTGTTGCTCCACAAGAACCAACACCTCCATCGGCTCCGACAATAGATATGGAAGCTCTTTTGGATGATGATGAATTTGAAGGAAATGCTGATGCTCCAATAACAATTGTTGAGTTTTCAGACTTTGAATGTCCATTCTGCGGTAGATTTTACACAGATACTTTGGGTCAATTAAGGGAAAAATATGTTGAAACAGGAAAAGTAAAAATAATTTTCAGGGACTTTCCATTAAGTTTCCATCCTGAAGCAACACCAGCTGCTGAAGCTTCTGAATGTGCTGCTGATCAGGGGAAATTTTGGGAATTCCATGATCTGATATTCGAAAATCAGACAACTATGAGTGCTGCCTCATATAAACAATGGGCTGCTGATTTAGGTCTTGATACAGAACAATTCAATTCCTGTGTTGATGACGGAACTCATGCTGCTGAGGTAAGAGCTGATTTTGCTGCGGGACAAGCTGCAGGAGTTTCAGGAACACCAACTTTCTTCATTAATGGACAGAAAGTTGTTGGAGCTCAACCATTCAGTGTATTTGAACAAATAATCGAAGCAGAACTCGCAGAATAATTGCGGGTTCCAAATTTCTTTTTTTTAAATATTTTTTTCTAAAATTAGCTAATTGAAAAATTTATTAACTAAAAAGCTCTTTTTTTATTGTATGGCCAAAAGACTGAAAAATAAAGGTTTCAAAGCTTCAACCATTGAGGGGCAAAAAGGTTTCACTCCTTATTTTGCCAAAAGGCCAAAAAGTGGCGCTCAAAGGAATTTTTTAAAAGGTATGCATCAGGCCATTGAAGCTTGGATGATTGATCATCCGGGACAAAGATTTCCAACAAAAGAATTTTCTGAAAAGTTTAATGTGAAACAAACGTCTATAATTCCTATTGCAGAGAAAATTGAAAAACATCACAAACTCCCGGAAAGAAAAAGAGGAGGTCCAAATTTTATTCTTCCAAAGGAAGTTAACGAAGTAATTGGCGGAATTTATAAAAAAGCACAGAATGGGGATGCTATTAATGTATTAGATGTTATAAGAGAAATAGCAAGAAAAACAAAATTG
The DNA here is from genome assembly GCA_002687735.1 of Candidatus Iainarchaeum sp. GTDB lineage: Archaea > Iainarchaeota > Iainarchaeia > Iainarchaeales > Iainarchaeaceae > UBA493. Next base: position 55,661 of record NZBD01000015.1, read on the forward strand.
GTTGTTAGTGCTAACGCTATTAGCGTTGAATTAAAAAAATTAGAACTTGAACATAAGAAAGGAATTTCTGTTCTATTAAAAGGATTAAAAGGAAAAAGAAAACTAGATTTAAATGATTTAACTAGTTTATTAAAAAAAGAAGGAATTAAAGCTAAAAGGTTTAGACCAAAACCAATAAGATCTCGGGACTAAAATTAATTCCCACTAATTTCTTTATCCTTCCACAGTTGCGGCTGTGGGCAACGCGTACCATCTTCACCTTGAGGCTCGATGCTACTAACTCAGTTCCCACTAATTTCCTTATCCTTTAGAAGCATTTTTCCCATTGTGGTTAGGTCAATTTTTACTTTACCGTCTTCCCTTTCAATTTCCACAAGGCCAAGTTCTTTCAAACCAGGGTTCTTTTCGTTTCCATAAATGTGATAATTCACAAGGCTTGGCCCTAATTTGGTTTTTCTGCTTAGCATTTCTAATGAATCAAGAGACCCTTCATTATTCAGAAGCATAAGTATTCTCATTTTTTTATCTGAAAGCATATCGTAGTATGAAAATTTCAGCACAGGAAGCAGTTCGATCTGATCATTATCAACATCAAATGCTTTAATGCCGTTTACAAATGCGGCTGCTGTTGCCGCACAGCTCATTCCTTTTGAAGCAGCGCCTAAATTAATTGTAAGCATCTTGCCCTTTTCCCTTGCTTTAATGTGATTAATAATTTCAAACATTGATTCCATTGAATATTTGTTCAGTTCTTCGATTTCCACGGGGATTTTGAATTTCCCAAGATCAGCTTTAACCTTATCAGCTTCGCTTAAGCCTTTAGCGCTTGGGATCAAAATTATTTTTTCAGTAGGAAATTCCCGGATTCCCACGAATAATGTTTCAGTGTTCCCGCCCAGAGGAGCAATAATTATAGTTTTCATCTAAATACTACTGTTTTTTAATATTAAAATAATTTGTTGAATCAATTCAAATATATTTGAATCAGTTAATGTAGGTTTTAATTAGGTTCAATCCATAATTAATCTTAATAAGAGGTAAACTCTGTATATTTGGAGGTTTTTGATTATGAGTGAGGTAACAATTTACACAACGCCGACTTGTGTTTACTGTAACATGGCCAAGGAATTTTTCAAGGAAAATAAGGTTGAATATAAACAAATAGACGTTTCAACAGATTCGCAAAAGGCCCAGGCAATGTTTGAAAAATCAGGACAGATGGGAGTTCCTGTCATAGACATAGACGGAAAAATAATTGTCGGTTTTGACAAGGAATCAATTAAAGAAGCCTTAGGCCTCTAACTTTTTAGGATCTGATTTAATGGAAGAATATGACTTTATTATTGTTGGGGCTGGTTCCGCTGGTTTGCCTGCCGCAGTTTACGCTGCAAGATTTAAATTAAAAACCTTAATAATAGGCGCTGTGGTTGGAGGTACAATAATCAATACACACATTGTTGAAAACTGGCCGGGCATTGTTGAGATTTCCGGCTGGGATTTAATGGAAAAACTAAAAGAACACGTTAAAGCCAATGAAGTTGAAATTGTAAATGATAAAGTTACTGATATCAAAAAAGAAAACAATTCCTTTATTATTAAAACTCTTGAAAAAGAATTCAGGGCAAAAACAATCCTTATTGCAACCGGTTCAGAAAGAAAAAAACTAAACGTTAAAGGCGAAAAAGAATTCACAAACAAAGGAGTTAGTTATTGTGCTGTTTGTGATGGTGCTTTATTCAAAGATAAAGTTGTAGGGGTTATCGGGGGATCGGATTCTGCAGCAAAAGAAGCATTGTTCTTATCTGAGCATGCAAAAAAAGTTTACATTATTTACCGAGGTACACAGATCAAAGCAGAACCTATTAATACTGAACGTGTTGAAAAAAACAGCAAGATAGAAATTCTTTACGAAAAAAATCTTGAAGAAATTTTTGGAGAAAAAATGGTTACCGGAGTCAAGTTCAAAGAAGGCGGAGAATTAAAATTAGGAGGTGTCTTTGTGGAAATAGGCGCAATACCAAATTCTGATTTGGCTGGAAAATTAGGAGTTAAACTTAATGATAAAAAAGAAATAATTATTGATGCTGAAAGTAAAACCAATGTTTCCGGAGTTTATGCTGCCGGAGATGTTGGAAATAAACATTTCAAACAGGCAATTACTGGAGCTTCTGAAGGGGTCATCGCGGCTTTTTCAGCTTACGAGCATATTAACAACAAACTATCTGACTAAGTGAATTAACTTGACTGAATCTCCTGCACTTGAGTTACACAAAAAACTGAAAGGAAAACTATCCGTTAATTCTAAAATCCCTGTAAAAACAACCACTGATCTTTCTCTAGTTTATACTCCCGGAGTGGGAGAAATCTGCAAAGAAATAGCAGATTTTCCAGAAAAAGTTTTTGATTATACAATGAAGGGCAACACAGTCGCTATCATAACTGATGGTTCAGCTGTTCTTGGTTTAGGAAACATAGGGCCAGAAGCATCTCTTCCGGTAATGGAAGGAAAAGCCCTTTTACTGAAAGAGTTTGCAGGAATAGATTCATTTCCTATTGCTTTGAAAACTCAGGACCCTGATGAAATTGTTTCAATTGTAAAAAATATTTCCCCTGTTTTCGGAGGAATTAATCTTGAGGATATATCCGCCCCAAGATGTTTTGAGATAGAGGCAAGGCTTCAGGATTTAGGCATTCCGGTGATGCATGATGACCAACACGGAACCGCAATTGTTGTTTTAGCAGCATTAATCAATGCTTCAAAAGTAGTTGGTAAAGATTTGAGTCAGTTAAAAGTTGTTATTAATGGGGCTGGAGCTGCAGGGAATGCCATTGCTAGTTTCTTAACCTGCTTTGGTGGAAACGATAATCATGTTTGCAAAAGTGTTAAGGATGTTGTTCTCTGTGATAGTAAAGGGATAATTCACAAAGGAAGAACTGATTTAGCTGATTATAAAAAAGAGCTTGTAAAAATCAGTAACAGACAAAACAGTTCAGGTTCTCTTGCAGATGCTATGAAAGAAGCGGACGTTTTTATTGGGGTTTCAAAAGCAGATCTTGTTAGTGAAGAAATGGTAAAAAGCATGGGTGAAAATTCAATAGTTATTGCGATGGCTAATCCTGTTCCTGAAATAATGCCCGATAAAGCAAAAAATGCAGGTGCTAAAATAGTTGCAACAGGAAGAAGCGATTTTCCAAATCAAGTCAACAATGCATTAGCATTTCCCGGAATTTTCAGAGGTTTATTAGATTCTAAATCAGCAAGAATCACAAATGATATGAAAATCAGTGCGGCGTATGCTTTGGCTAACACAATAGAAAATCCAACTGTTGATCAAATTCTCCCTAGCATATTTGATAAAAAAGTTGTTGAAAATATTGCTTCTGCAATTAAAAAGGAAGCAAAAAAATAACGGTTTTTTCATGAAAACAATAGCAATTATAGGTGCATCAGTTAACCGGAAAAAATTCGGAAACAAATGTGTAAGAGCCTATAAGCAATTAGGCTGGAAAATATTCCCAATAAATCCTAAAGAAAAAGAAATTGAAGGGATTAAATGTTATTCCTCTATTAATGAACTTCCCGAAAAGCCGGATAGAGTTTCAGTTTATCTTCCTTCTCAAGTTACTATCTCTTTAATCCCTGAATTAAAAGAAGCCGGAATATCCGGAGTAATATTAAATCCTGGAGCAGAATCTGATGAATTAGTAGCTGAATTAAAACAGAACAATATTGAACCGGTTAAGGTTTGCAGCATCCGTCTCGAAGGAATAGACCCGGATTCACTTTAACCAAAAAAATTTACTAATTGTGCAACAATTAAACTAATAAAAAACCCAGTCACAAAAAATGCAAGCTTTCCTTCCTTTCTGTAAGGAAGCATGTCTCTAATACTTACGTAAAGCAAAGCCCCAAGCACAAGGGAAAATGTAACATAGTAAAGAGTCCTGTCCGGGTTCAATAAACCTGCAAAAATTACTCCGAGCAACGGAGCAATGGAAAGTAAAATATTGACCATCTGGTTTTGTTTGAAATAAGTATCAATATGAGTTAATGATATTGAGGATGATAAAGTATGAAGCACTAAAGCAAAATAAATAACTAATCCAAGCAATATGTTTGTTGACTGGAATGCAAATACTATTGCTATTCCAACCACAAAATGGTCAACAAAAAATCCAATTGCATGAACCTCTGCAAGATCTTTCATGAGTTTGTTTTTGTCTTTGATGTGCTGATAAATAAATTTTTCAGAAATATGGAATGAAACAAATCCGATAATTAAAAGAATAAATATATTATCCCCGATAAAATTTTTCCCTTCAAAGAATTCAGGCATTAAAAAAACAAAAATCTGAGTAATAAACAACCCTGCTGAAAAACTGATTAGTTCATCATGGAATTTTTCGATTTTATTGGAAAACTTTTCAGAAAAATAATGCAATAAGCTTAAAATTGCAGCTAGGGTAATTTCAAGGAAAACCATGGAAAGTATATGTTTTAACTGGTTAAAAAAGCTTATCTGCATTTTCGATTTTTTCAATCATTTTTGAATGATTAAACGTAAGTATTTATTTGATTAAAAATGCAATTAATACAGATTAACAGGAGGTGCTTCCAATATGAATGGTGGTGGTTGTGGTTGCGGTTATTAAAGCAACCCACTAAATTTGTATTATGGAAAAAATCCCTATTAAAGATGATTCAGAAAAACAGCTTTTTGATGCCTTAAAAGAAGCCTGTGATGGCATAGAGTTCAGTTCTTTTGAGGTAGGTGTTTCTAGTGAATCACTGGAAACTAAATATAAAATAAGACAAAAATCAATAGATTTTGTAAAATCTACTTTTAAATCAAAACACGATTCTGAAAATTTTGAAAGCTATATTTTAGTTCATTTTGACAGGGGCTTTATTGAGGTCACTCCTACAAATGTTCTTGTTGAAGGTTTTTACAATAAATTTTCAAGAGATATTGCTCAGACATTTCATTATTGTTTTAAGTGCAGAGGCAGGGGCTGCAAAAAATGTAATAAAACAGGAAAACTTTCTGAAGAATCTGTTCAGGAACTAATAGAAAAAATAACTCTCCCCTTATTTGAATCTAAAGAGTCTAAGTTTCATGGCTGTGGAAGAGAAGACAAAGATGTTTTAATGTTAGGAAAAGGAAGGCTTTTTGTAATTGAATTAGTGGAACCAAAAAAGCGTTCAATTGATCTGAAGAACCTTGAAGAAGAGATCAATTCAAAAAACAAGAATAAAATTTCTGTCAGAGGATTAAAGTTTGTTGAAAAGCAAAGAGTTGTCGAAATAAAAAATACTCCTTTCGAAAAAATTTATTCTGCAAAGTGTTTGTGTTCAGAAATTTCACAAAAAGAACTTGAAACCTTAATTAATAAAAAAATTAAAATTTTCCAGCGTACTCCTGTAAGGGTTGAAAAAAGAAGAGCGGATAAGAAAAGAGAAAAAACAGCAAAAATACTTAAAGCAAAATTAATTAACGAGAAAGAGTTTTCGTTAGAAATACTTTCATCACACGGCCTTTATATTAAAGAGTTTATTTCCGGGGACGAAAAAAGAACTGAACCGAGCATTTCTTCCATGCTCGGAAAAGAATGTGTTTGTAAAGAACTTGATGTACTGGAAATTGTGATTTAAAGATCCACAATCCCCTGCTCCGTTACTCGGTAAATGGCTTCTCCGTCAGGCAAAGAAGGGCTGTCAACAAGCTTTGCAACTCTTTTATCTTCCTTACTTTTTCTTAAGTAAAGCCTTGTTTTGGAAGCGTGTGCAACAACGTTTCCTCCAACAGGTGCGGTTGGATCCCCGAACATAATATCCGGTCTTTCCATAACCTGATTGGTTACAAGTACGGCTATATTACTCATTTCTGCAAGTTTCTGCAAAGTTCTCATGTGCTTGTTTAGTTTTTGTTGTCTTTCGGCAAGAGTTCCACGTCCAACAAACTCCGATCTGAACTGAGCCATCAGAGAATCAACGATTAATAATTTCACATTTTTATTTTTCACCATATCTTCTGCGTTTTCCGCCAACAGCATTTGGTGATCTGAAGTATATGCTCTTGCCACAAAAATATTTTTGAGTGCTTCCTCCGGATCAAGACCTTGAGATTCTGCAATTGCAACAATCCTTTCAGGCCTGAAACTGTTTTCCGAATCAATGTAAAGGCATGATCCGTCCAGACCTCCTTTTTCTTTTGGAAGCTGTACAGTTACTGCTGTTTGAAAACACCATTGTGTTTTTCCTGAAGCAAACTTTCCGTAAATTTCTGTAATGCTTTGTGTTTCTATTCCTCCGCCTATAAGATTATCTACTTCTGCACTTCCCATAGTTAATTTTCCCACGAGTTTTCTTTTTTCAGCTAAAGCAGATGCAGTTTCATAACCCATTTCCAAAGCTTCTCTTGCAGCTTTGATTGCTTTATCAGATGTACCATCCCCCAATCCAGCTATTTCCTTCAATTCCTTTGGGGAAGCAACTGCAATATTTTCCAAAGTTTTGTAGCCTGCAGCAATTAGTTTTTCACTTGCCTGTGGTCCTACGCCAGGCAAATCTTCGATTTTCTTGATCTCTTTAGTCATTTTTGTTTCCTCCTTAAAACCTGTACCTTTACGAGGAACCTCCGTTGACCTGGAGTTCCACATGAGCACGGTCTTTTCACTAAGTTAGTGTTTTTTGATTTATAAATACTTTTAGGGTTGGTTGCCGGTGTCAGAATTAGTTTTTATCCGCAAAAATCCTTGCACTCCAGCCTAAGTGCAGTTCAATGCCGTCTCTTCCTTCTTTAGTATAAGCCCCTTCAATCAAAACCTGATCTCCTTCAGAGTACTTTTCAACCTCATCACACATTTCATTCCATGCTGTTCCTCTGATTTCATTTACTCCTTCACCAATCATAAAGTTCAGTACTTTTCCTTTTCCCCTTTCAGTTTCAAATTCTTTTGCTGGGAAAACTCTTTTGATTTCAATTTTAACATTCACATCATTCATGTTTGAATCAAGATCAGTTATGCTCACAATATTTTTTTCAATTTCAGGAAGTTCAGCAGCCTCATCTTTTACAAAAGAACTGTTATAATTCAGGTTCAACTGTAAAGCATTATTGTAGCTGGTTACTGCACAGTTGCTAAGTTTTAATGCAGTTCCTTTCTGGATTCCCATTTCTGAAAATTTATCGACATCCTTATTCCATAAAGTAGCTCGTATCTCTCCAGTATCATCCAGTAATATCAAACTTTGTAATTTTCCCTTTCTTCCGTTTTTATCAAAACTTTTAGGAGCATAAGCCTGCTTTAACCTTGCAATTACATCAATATTATTCATCCCATCTTTCAAAGAATCAATCTTTATTGCTTCAGTGGGTTCGCTGTTCAAGCTAACGCCTAATTCTTTAGCAATCATAAAAGCCGCTCCGGAATCAGTTAATAATCCTGAAAACTTTTCTTTCTTCTGATCTATAAGCTGTTTAACTTCATCATTACTTTTTCCGCTCGAAGAAGCTATTGTCTCAACTATTTTTCCCGGTTCTGCTGTCGCATTCATTTCCATCCTAAAAATCAAGTGGTTAAAGAATAAATAACTTACTCTCAAGAAAGCTATTTATGCCCGAAAATCCGAAAGAGAATATTTAGGTAATATTTAGTGGTGGGCCTGAACAAATTAAACCCCTTAAAAAGGTTTCCGAGTCAGACGAGTCAGATTACATTTTTATATGCTTTAGAAGTTAGTTTATTAGTTGATTTTATGGATGACGGCAAAATCTATAAGCAGATATTAAAAAGAATTCAGGAAAAAGGCGGTCTGGCTTTTACAGTAATAGATCCCCCTAACCAGGAGCCAGTAACATCTGGAAAACTGGCAAAAGTAGCTGAGGAAGCGGGGATAGATGCTATTGCTGTTGGAGGTTCCGTTGGAGCTCAAGGAGAACTTTTAGATAATACAATTCTTCAGGTAAAGGAAAATTGCTCTTTACCTGTTATTTTATTTCCCGGGAACATTGCGTCAATCAGCAAGCATGCGGATGCAATTTATTTCATGTCAATGCTTAATTCTTTAGACCCTTATTACATTACTGGCGCTCAGACCGCTTCTTCTTATCCTTTGAAAAAAACAGGTTTGGAAATAATTCCTACCTCTTACATTATTGTTGAACCAGGCAGAGCTGTAGGTTGGGTTGGAAGAAGCCAGCCAATTCCCAGAGAACTTCCTTATTTAGCAGGAATAACTGCTCTTGCCGGAGAATATATGGGTTCAAGGTTAGCAATACTGGAATCCGGGGGAGGAGCCCCGAGCCCTGCCCCAAAAGAAATGATTGCTTACACAAAAAAACTAATTGATATCCCATTATTAGTTGCTGGCGGAGTAAAGAATGATAAGTATGCTTATGATTGTGTAAAAGCAGGAGCCGATATCGTTCATGTTGGTACTGCTGTTGAAAACACTTCCACTAATTTTTCTAAAGCAAAAGACGTAATGAAAAAACTAGCTGTTGCTGTTACAAAAGCAGGAAAAGAAAAACAATAATCAGTTCATTAATCTTCTCAGACTTTCTTTAGTCGAAACTTTAAATTCAAATCCAAGAGACTTAATTTTTTTGTTTGAATAATACCTGTCTCTTATCATCCTTTTCAAATAAGCAGAGTCTAATAAAGGCACGATTTTCAAGTAACTATTAACAAAAGCAATAATTTTTCCCAAAAAAAGAGGAACCGTTTTCAAAGGTCTGTTCATTCCGCTTTCAGTTCTAATAAATTCAGCGAGTTCTTTCAGGGTCATTGCTTCATCATCGCAAAGCATAAAAGTTTCCTCAAAACAATTCTCATTGTTAACAGAAAATAATATGGCATTCACAACATTTTCCAAAGAAACAAGCTGCCAATGATTAGAACCATCTCCAATAAGCGGAAAATCTTTCCTTATTAGTTTTACTATTTTATTCCAATAATCAGTTTTTCCTATTATTATTGCGGGCCTGAAAATAGTTACAGGAAAAATTTCCTGATAAGAAAGAACTTTCTGTTCTGCTTCCCATTTGCTTCTTTCATATCTTGTTTCAGGATTTGGTTTTGTTTCCTCATTTTTTAATCCGGAGGTTTTCCCAAAAACAGCCACACTGCTTAAAAAAATAAACTGCTTTACTCCGTTTTCTGATGCGGCTTCCAAAACATTTTCTGTACCTTTAACATTAACATCAAACAAATCAGCCGCGTGTTCATCAAGCGTTGCTGCACAATGCACAACAATATTTGCACCTTTTATAGATTTTTTGACCTGATCCGCTTTAGTAATGTCACAGTTCTGGCGGTTGCATTCAATAACATCAAAACGCTTTGCTCTCAGTGCTTTAACAAGCGCATTTCCAACTAAACCATTGCCCCCAGTTACTGCAATTTTCATCTTAAATTCCTCATAACAAGTAATAAGTCTTTTCCGAGTTTTTTCTTTTTCAAAACTCTTACTTTTATAGGTTTCTTAACTTTAAATGCCTTTAAACCCTGTTTAATTTCCCTGTCAGCAATAATAAAAACCAATCTATCAAACATTTTTTTCCCTAATAATTCTGAAGCAAGTTTGTTTCCTGGTTCAATCAAAACATTTTTTATTCCAAAAGAATAAAGCTTTTCAAAAGCATCATCCAAACTAATTCCTTTTTTTGAAGCTTTTACAGTAACAACCTTTGCTCCCTTTTCAAGTAAATTTTTTATTTTATTTTTTGGAATTTTTTTTGTGCAGAAAATAATTGTATTTCCTTTTTCAGAAAGCACTTTAGAATCCAGAGGAATTCTTGCTTTAGAATCAAGTACAACTCTCACAGGATTTTTTCCTTTCTTTACGCTTAATTTCGGATCATCTTTCAAAACAGTATTGCTTCCAACAATTATTGCATCATTTTGTTCTCGTAGTTTTTGAACAAATCTGGAAGATTGTTTTCCGGAAATTTTCTTTTTCTTTCCGTCTCCGAATGAAATAAATCCGTCAATGCTCATGGCGATTTTTATTGTTATTAATGGTTTTTTCTTTACAGAATAATTAGTTATGTATAAGTCGTATAGTTTTTTAGCTTCTTTTTCTCTTGTAATTTTTACTGTAATTCCATGTTTCCTTAATTCTTTAGCTCCGTTTCCTGATTCTTTGTTAGGGTCTCCTTGAGCAATAAAAACACGCTTAATTCCAGCTTTGATAATAGCTTTTGTGCAGGGAGGTTGCTTTCCATAATGATTACAAGGCTCAAGTGTTACAAAAAGATCAGCTCCTTTGGCTTTTTTACCTGCTTTTTTCAAAGCTCCAGCCTCAGCATGTTCATCCCCAAATCTCTTGTGATAGGCTTTTCCAACTATTTTTTCTTCCTTAACAACAACAGCCCCGACCATTGGGTTTGGCCATGTGTCTTTTCCTTTTTCAGCGGCCTTAATTGCTTCTTGCATAAAATTTTTCATTAAAATCCCCCGGTTAATAAAAAGCCCAGTCCGGGAAAAACAAGCGCTAACAAAACCCCTAGAAAAACAAATACTCCAAACCTTGGAAGATCCCTATAAACAAAAATTTCTTTAATTCCTTTTTTTTCAAGTTCCTTTTTTTCCTTTTCTCCATAAATTCCTTTGAAACCTTTTCCGAGTTTTTCTCTTTCTTTTTCACTCATAAAATCAAACGCAATTATTTCATCTTCCTCTATATCTTTAAGATTGATTTTTTTCAGAAAAAATTCTTTCCTGATTCCTTTTTCAAATGCAATAAAAAGAACACCAAAACTAAGAGGGGTTCCAAACAAAAGCAAATAATTATCAGAAACAAAACCTGTTGTTGAAAGCATAAACAAATAAACAATCAGGATAACCAAAAAACCAAGCGCTCTCATAATTCCTTGCTTGTTATACTGAAAGTCAATCCCTTTCCGAAAATATTTAATCATATAATAGACTGACAGGAAAATTATTGAAGTTAAAGCAGACAAAAGTACAGCTTGAATAATGAAAACACTATCATTGAAAAATGGCAAAGCCAAAGCAATTCCTGTGTAAAGTTTTACATCCCCGCCGCCAATTTTACCTGTATAATAAAGGACATAACCAATTCCAAAAACTAATATTCCCAAACCAATTCCGGAAAATTCTTGCTCAAGAATGTTCACGAATAAGCCAAAAATAATTAGCGGGATTGTTATCCAATCATAAATGTAGCCGGTTTTAAAATCCACATAAGCCCCGACTCCGGAAGCGAGCAATATTGCTATTTGTCTGAGTAAAATAAGTTCCATGTTTATCAACGAATTTTGAATTTTTTCTTTTTAGCAAACATCCCCTGTAACTTTTTCATATTCATTCCTTTCCCGTCTTCAAACTTTTTAGCATCAACATTGCTGAATTGTCTGAAAACTTTTTTCATTTTCTTAAAATTTTTTATAAGTTCTCTTACATCTTCCTGAGTAACCCCGGAACCTTTCGCAATCCTCGCAATTCTGCTTTTGTTCATTACATCTGGATTTGTTTTTTCTGTTTTAGTCATTGAATCAATCATAAACCCAAACTTATTCAGCTTCTGTTCTCCTACCTCTGCCATTTCTTTTGGTAATTGCTGACTCATCCCCATCATGTCAAGAACCTTCCCCATAGGCCCCATCTTTCTTGCGGCTTTCATCTGCTGGTAAAAAGTTTCTAAAGTAAATTCTCCTTTCAAAAGTTCTTCAGGGTCTATTTGTTCTTCTTCTTGAACTTCTTTTGCTTTCTCAAGCAATGATTGCAAATCACCATAACCCATTATGCTGCTTAAATATCTTGTTGCATCAAACTCCTGCAAATCATCCGGCTTTTCTCCAGTTCCGATAAAATAAACGCTTGAATTTGTTGAATGACAGGCTGCTAATGCTCCGCCTCCTTTTGCTGAACCGTCCATTTTTGTTATTATAACTCCGTTAACCCCAACACTTTTGTGAAATGCTTCCGCTTGTTTCTTTGCTACTTGTCCGACATCAGATCCAATCACTAACCATTTTTCCTTTGCTTTGAAAACATTTTCAATTGCCTTGATTTCTTTTGTTAGATCTTCATCCAAAGCACTTCTTCCTGCAGAATCACAAATAACCAAATCATAATCCTTGAATTCCTTTAAACCCTGCTCAATTATTTTTACCGCATTCTTTTCTTTTTCATTTCCATAAAAATCCGCTTTTACTTTTTTTGCAATAGTTTTTAGTTGTTCAAATGCAGCTGGCCTGAAAACATCCGCAGCAATAACTCCAACTTTTAATCCTCTTTTGAGGTACCACTTCGCAAGCTTTCCCGTTGTTGTTGTTTTTCCTGATCCGAATAATCCGACAAGTAAAATCTTTTTCGGTTTTTCCGGCGGTTTTGCATGCCCTCCAAGAATATCAGCAAGGTTATCATGAGTAGCTTTAATCACATGCTCTCTTCTGCTGATTCCTTTTGGTAAGTCCTGGAATGCTGCTTCTTCAATCTGTTTGCTTAATTTTAGAACTAGGCTTATTTCCACGTCAGAACTAATGAGTGCTCTTTGGAGTTCCTTTACTGCTTCTTTAATAGTTGCCTTATCAATTTCTGAGCTGTTTCTTAGTTTCTCTATTGCTTTTCTTAGGTTTTCTCCAAGACTCATAGTAATCACTAAAATATAATAGATTGTATAATAAAAAAAGAATTAAATAGAGGGGAAAAACCCTCCTTTTGTTATTAAGCCTTTGCTACTTCTTGGATTACTTTCTTTCCTTCAGTTCCTTCTTGTACTTCTTTCTTTTTGGTTCTGAAATTAGCGTATGGTCTGTATTTTGTTTTAGTCCATGCTTCAGGCTGTTTTTTTCTCATTTTGAACTCTTGTGCGAGTAGTTTCTGTCTGAACTCTTCGTTTGAATCCATTCCTAAAAGATCGTTTAAAGATGCCATGTGAATCATTCCTCCTTTTTTTCCTCTTCGGGACTTTCTTCGGTCTCAGCAGAATCTTCCTTTTGGATATCCTCAGTCTCTTCTTCAGCATCCTCATTAGTTTCTTCTGCATCTGCTTCTTCAGTTTCTGCTTGTGGTTCTTCGCTTTCTTCTTGGTTTTCCTGAGTTTCTGCCTCACCATCAGCAGCATCAGAATCTCCAATAACTTCCCCAAAGCTTACCTTTCCTCTTACCGCATTAATCTTTATTTTTACTTTATCTCCTTTTTGCACGTTAGGCACTATAATTACATAGTTGTTAACTCTAGCGATTCCGTCGCCTTTTTCTCCAATCCCTTCGATTTCGACATCATAAATGTCTCCTTCTTTTACAGGAATTGCACCAAATTTTCCTCGTTTTTCGTTCATTTAATTTCCCCCATTTACTTATTTTTCAAATAACGTGCGGATGCACAACAGAACCTATTCTATCAATATTATACTTCAAGAAGAAGGTTATTTTTGTTGAAATCCAATCCTATATTAATAGGTGCTTTTAAACTATTTAAAGGAAACCCTTTTTGCTAGAATCAGCGTATATTGCCTTATTTTAGCACTTCTAGGGTTCCTTGTTTGCCTGTGCCAAGTTGTATTTGGCCTCGGAATTCTGAACAGTAACCGTTAGAAATCTTGATTTTATCTCCCTCATTGACCTGATCTGTCTGCTCATTCCATAGACTAAGGCTTACTTCCCCGGTTTCATCCTTTCCTGCACAGTTACATACTGTTCCGGATCCTTTCTCATTAGCCCATTTCCTGATTTCGCCTTTTGAGGTTATTTCAAGTTCTATTTCGTCAACTGGTGTTCTTGCTTTTAGTTCTGAAACTTTCATAAAAAAATCACTTAGATTATTGAAATTCTAAATCTTTTTAAATCAACCGCCACAGTTTCGGCTGTGGGCAACGACGGTTACATGGCAAGACACAGTCTTGCTATGCCCCACAAACTCAAGTTTGTGAGGGTCTCGTTAAAACGAGATAAGCCAAATCACAAAATCCTGTCAATAATAAATTCAGACTTGAATTCCAAAAGGTCTTCATACCTTTGACCAGTTCCCACAAACACAATCGGCTTCTTCAGTTTGTATAATAGAGAAATCGCTGTCCCTCCTTTTGTATCAGTATCGATTTTTGTTAATACAAATCCATCAATTCCAATGGCTTTATCAAATTCCGATGCTTGTTGTAAAAGTGCCTGGCCAGTATAAGCTTCTCCAACGTATAATTTCACATCCGGTTTGATAACTCTTTCAATTTTTTTAAGTTCATCAATCAGGTTCTTGTTAGTATCTTGTCTTCCTGCCGAATCAATTAATACAACATCAATGTTTTTTGCTTCTGCTGCTTTAACAGCATCAAACGCAACAGCTGTTGGATCACTCCCATATTTGTGCTTTACAACTTTTACTCCGAGTTTTTTCCCGTGCTCTTCCAGTTGATCTATTGCTGCTGCTCTGAAAGTATCTCCGGCTGCCAGAATAACACTTTTTTTATTATTCATAAAGTATTTGGAAATTTTTGCTATAGAAGTTGTTTTGCCTGCTCCGTTTGGTCCTAAAAATAAAATCTTTAATGGTTTTTCTTTCAGTGAAAGCAAATTTATTTTTTCTGTTTCCATTATTTTTTCAAGCGAGCCTTTAACTTCTTTTTTAAGAAATTCTCCGACATCTTCTTTTGCAGAAATTTCCTTCCCAATAAGTCTTTCTTTTAATTCTTTCACAATAGCTTCTGCTGTATCCTGTTCAACATCAGATTCTAATAAACTTAATTCGAATTCTTCAAAAAATTCTCCTGCTTCCTTTTCGGTTATTTTGATTTTCCCGCCAATAAAACCAAACAGTTTTTTTCCCAAACCAACTTTTGCTTTTAATTCTCGTTTCTCATCTTTCCGGATTTCTTTTACTTTTTCTTCAGCAGCTTTATCTTCTCCGCCAATAGAAAATTTCTCTTCTTCTATTTCAGGTTCAGAAATTTCTTTTTCAATAACAGATTCTTCGGCTTTCGGTTCAGTTGGTTCTTCAGTTATTTCTTCTTCAGAAACAGTTTCTTCTTTAGTTTCAACAACTTCCTTAACTTCTTGTTCAATTATTGGTTTTTCTTTAACTGGTTTGGAAACTTGTTCTTTTTGTTCCTGAACAGGTTTAGGCTTTTCAATTTGTTCAGTTTCTTTTTTTGATTCCTGCTTTTGGAGTTTTTCCTTTAACTTATCCGTAAAATTAGAGACCTTTTTCTTTAGGAAATCAAACATAAGATTAATGTGCTTGCTTTGTTATTTTAGGGTTAATTCTGAGCAGCTCTTTGTTTCTGCGTGTGCTGTCTTCCGGCATTCAATACTTGTTCAAGTTGGTTTACTCTTGCCATTGCCTTTTGCTGGTCTTCAGCAATTTTGCTTATAGTTTTATTCATGTTTTTGATTTTATTATCAAGAACCTTAATCAGTTCTTTTGAATTCTTTTCTTTGAAAACATTTCCTGAAAGTGAACTTATTGCTTTTGATGTTTCATCTATTGTCATATTCATGTAAACGCCTGCTCCAAGATTAATAAGTATTTTATCGCCTTTTTTGTTTTTTTCGATTTCAGTTAAAACATCCTTAGCAGCCAACAGTTCTGTTTTGAATTCCTGAAACCTTGCTACCTGATCATTGATTTGTGCAAGTTTTTGTTTTTCTTGATTTGCCATTTGAATTAATTGATTTCCTGTTAATTGTACTTTTTTTTCAACCATTTTTCATCACTTTTTTTTCTCGCTTATTTCATTAATTGTAATGCGGTGTCTATTAAGCTTGTGTTTTGAGCCTATCATAGAGAATGCCTTTTCTTTTGCAAAACTTTCATTTATTGCAGTGATTTCCTTTGAAAACTTTTTTTCTTCCTGTTTTTCTTTAAAAATTCCGTTTACAACAAATATTTTTCCAGTCATTCTTCTCCCCTCAATCCTTCATCGATTTTTGATAATTCTATTCCTGATGTAAGCTCTCCAACAATAACTCCTTTTGAGTTAGCCAATACACTGTTTCCGACAAACAAGTCCCCGTAATTAGCGGTTGTTGCTTCTCCTTTAACCCCAAAAACCTTTTCAAGTTCTTTGAAGTCATTTTCGTTAATATTTGGGTGTGCGATAAACCCTTTATTTGTTACTGTTACACAAGCCCCTATAACATCGCTCTCAGCAATGTTCATAACCTTGAATTTAACCCCGAAAAAGTCTTCTAATTCACCCACAACTTTCTCAGAGAACAATGTGCTTGCTATTCCGCCATTGTTGTTCAAAGCCACCAGATTTCCAGTGGCTGTATAACCGCCAATTTGTAATACTTCAAATCCTTCTTTTTCAAGAGTTTCTATTTCGTGTTTTTCAACAATGCTTGAAACAACTAATTTATTATCAAACCCTGTTGCAAGAATTCCTAACAATGAGGTTCCTCCAAGGTTTGCTTTAATTGATTTTACTTCTAGTTCCGTTTCTATTTTTTTTAATTCTTTTGGTAAAACAGAATTTGGAACCAAAACAAATTCATCAGTTGCAATCCCGAAGATTCCCACATAAGGGCTGCTTCTCAAATTTACCCTTTCGAAATTCAAATTCAAAACCTACTTTCTTTTCATTTCAACAGCTTTTGCTGCTGTTTCTTTAGCCTTTTTTTCTTCGAGCTTTTCTTTCTTTTCTTGATCAGCTTCAACTTCTTTCTTTGTTTCTTTTTTTGAGTCCTTTGCTTTCTTCTCTGCGTCTTTTTTCTTCTTTGCCTTTTCTTTCTGCTCTAAATAAACTTTCAATTGTTTTCCTTCCTGCAAGAAAACAGTAACCTTATCATTCTCTTTAAGTAAAATAGTCTTAACCCTTCTCGGGATATTTTTTGAATTCTTGTGTAATTCCTCATTAACCTCATTGCTGATGTTTGTTTGTTTAGCTCTTGTGTGCTTTTTCACAAACCTGTTTATTACATTCAGAGCTTTTCTGATTCTTTTTTTAGGAGGAAACATGAATGCGTTTCTTAGTCCGATCGTATATTCTGCTTGTTCGCCTTTCATCGTCTTCCACTATCCTTTTTTCCGGTTCTTCTTTTCTTTAATGTTGTAATTGTTTTTTTACCGCTTTTTGTTCTTTTAATATTCTTAACTTTCCCCTGTTCTCTTTGCTTCTTTTTGAATAAAGTCCCTAAATCAGTTTGTCTCCAGTGTCTGTTTCCTCTTTTATTGTAAATTCTTTTTCCTGCTTTTTGCAGTATCCAGACCGGAGCGTTAGTTAAACCTGAACCGATTTCTTTTCTTGCCGAAACCAAAAATTCTTTTTCTTCTTCAGTTTTTCTTCCCATAAAAATCACTTTCTTGTAATGTTAATGTCCCTTCGCTTGTTCAATTGTCTTAAAATTTCTTTCACTTGCTCCTCGTTCAATTTTCCCTGCACCATTCCTTTTTGCACCAAACCCATAATAGCCTGAAATGCTCTGGTGTATAATTCTTTGTTAACAAGCCTTACATTGCTTAGCCTCTGTTTTGCTTCCTCTGTTAGGATGCTTTTCAAGATGCTTTGCATTTTGTCTTCCATTTCTAAGGCTTGGTTTTCTTCCTCCTGTTGCTTCAAATATTTTTGTTTTAATTCATCAAGCTTTTTTTCCTTCAGGTCTTCGCTCATGCTTTTCCCCTTTCCCTTCAGGACTTCCTTTGGTCGTAGGTTGTTCTTTTTGTTCTTTAGGAGCTTCTTTAGCTTCCGGTCTTTTTTCCTTTTGTGCTTCTGCGTTTGCTTTCTGCACTGCTGCTTTCTTTTCCTCTAATCTCCTTTTTGTGTTTGCTTCTATTCGGTCCATTCTTTCCTGCTTTTGCATTAATTTTTTCTTATTAATTTCATCAACTACTTTCTGAACCTCTTTTGATTTTGTGTAAAGTAGTTTTTCTCCCTGGCCTGTTACTACTCTGCCTTTCTTGGCTTTCTTAAGCAAACCATTCTTTTCAAGTTGCTGTAAACATACTCTGATAACTTTTCCTGATGCTTTCTTTTTTGCTTCAGGTTTAACTCCTCTGTTTTTTCTTCCGCCGTAATAAGTTCTCAGGCTTCCGGTTCCTGTTGAACCGTGCTTATAAATCTGATAAAGAATACTCGCATTTCTCACAAAAAACCAATCAGGGTTGTTTGGAGTTCTTTCATTATGCGCACCAGTTTTTACATAATTGAATATCTCTGGCTGTTGAACCTTGCCTTTCAGTTCTTTGGCGATCTCTTCTATCAGCATTCCTGCCGGCACATCAAATATACCCATTTTTTTTACACCTTTTTTTCTCCTTTCGGAGTTGATTGTTCAAGCCTGCAAAAGCAGACAAACTTCTAAAAGAAGTAACAATAATTCGCCTTGGAAACCTTTAAAAAGCTTGAGTTTTGTCAATTTTTGATTTTCCTTTCAAAACCACATTCTTTGCATTTTATTGTTTGCAAAGTTCCTGCTTTTATTATTTCAGAATTAGTTCTGTTCAGAAAAGCATTGCATTTTTTACAGTATTTTGTTTTCAGTTCGCTTGGAAATCTTGCTCTGGTTTTTTTCCCGATTTCGATTGCTATTCCGATATATCTTTTGCTTCGCTCAGGATGCTTTTTCAGTTCTTGTTCAGCTAACTCAAACAACCGATAAATTCTTTCAAGACCGATTTGTTGCATTTGTGTGTGTTTCATATGATTCATCTTTATTTTTAGAATGCGTGTAGGCAGAATACTTTAGAGTTTCATTATTTCTTATTTGTTTTGGTTTTCGTGCAATTCTTTAGAATCCTTGATCAGCTTCTTGAATAAAGAATATGTTTTTTCTGCATCCTTTTCATCCACTAAAAAATGCATATCAGGAGGACTTGTTATTACTTCTATGTTTATGCCTTTTTTTGCAAGTTTATTTGACATTTCAGCTAAAATACCATAAATTGCGAATGATTCAAAAGGCATCCTGAAACTCACAAGTGCATTATCTTCTATTGAATAAATTACCTCGTCTTTTAATTCTTCCAGAGTTTCATGAATCCTTTTTTTCTTTGTTATAACCATTATCTGATCTGCGCCCTGGATTAATACTCTCATTTCACCCATTTTCCAGTCTTCGCTTGAAAACAGTTTGTCTATTTTGTTAATTACTTCAGGTTTTTTTTTGAAATGCGCATAACACATGTTGTCCTGCAGCATTACTTCGGAATTTGCAAAAGTTTCAAGATAGGTAGGATCTGGTTCTGCGGGTTTCATTTCATCAGCATATCTTTTGATTGCAACTATTACTGATTCTTCATGAAGTTCTTTTTCTAATTTGATTTCAAGATCAGGAATAATTTTCCTTGCTAAAGCAGAATAGTTAATCACTCCGTCCACCAAAGAGTTTTTTATGTGGGGGTGTGATTCAATTTCCTTTCGTACAGAATCAGATAATGAGTGGCCTTTGTTCTTAAACATATAATAGTTTACTCTCAAAACATATAAAAATATTACCGATTTATTTATTTTTGTTAAATTTCAGTTATTTTAGCTTAAAAGTGTTAAATTTCTGGTTTTTGTGTTTTATTTTTGGCAGATTATAATTTTTGTTCCTTTTTTTTGGAAAAACCTCTTAAACTGCCAGAAATCCGGCAATACAGCCTTTTTCTGGTCGCCAGCTTTATTAATGAAAAAGGGAGCAATGTGAGTAGTGTTCTTTTATGATTGGTAAAAAATTAAAACAAAAAAGAAATTTTTCAGATGGGGAATTAAGAATTAATATTGAGGGAGAACCTTTTCCCGCCAGGGTCCGTAAGAGGAGGTAACCGAAAAACAGAATTACTCAGTTAGTTTAAAAGAAAATAAATACTTTTGGGGGTGTTTATGATGAAAAACCGGGGCTTCGGCCCCAACCATAAACCAAATCTAAAATCTAATTTTTTACGCCTTAACAAAAATAATTAGTATGCAGCCACGGGGATTCGAACCCCGGCCAAGAGCTTGGAAGGCTCTGATCCTAACCGCTAGACGATGGCTGCTTTGACATATTCTTTATGCGTTGGCACTTTTCTAGTTTCTTTAAAAATCTGGTATTTTATTGTGTGCTTAATATTGCTGGGTTTAATTAGTTTAAAAAAGGTATCCAATTGTTTCTGATCGTAAATATAAACACTTTTTCCGGACAAACTGGCCTTAAATCCAAGTGAAATCAATGCTTCTTTAATTTGATTAAGAAAATTTGGCGAACAGCTGATATATTCAACCACTCCGCTATTTTCCCTTTTTCTGTGGAAACTTCCGTCTGTATCAAAAAGTCCTCTAAGATAAGCACAGAGAAGTTTTTCGTTCTTTAAGATTACTTTTGGAATAAATGTTTTATTTTTTCTATTCCCAATTACAAATTTACATTTTTCTGAAAGAAATAAGACAAGTTCTTTGGAGTAAATCAAACACCGAATTGCTCCATTTTTTGTTACAAATGTTGGCTCTAAACCAAATAACTTTTCAAATTTTTTACCAATAACGTTTACAACATAATCATAATCTACTATAGCACTACACGTAATTGAGACACGGTTATTTTTACCATAAATGTTACCGTCGCCTGCCATTGCCCCTAGAAATTCTGCTAATCCTTCGTTCAATTCAGGTTGAGATATTTCTTTTTTCTGAAAATAATTTGATTTTACTATATTTAAAGTATACAATTTTTTCAAATCAAAGTCTGTTTCTATACCAAGAAAAATTAATTTGTGAAACCGAATTTTACTGGTTTCTCTTAAATAGTGAAAAATCATCCTTCTTTTTACTTTCAAAATCTTCGCAATTTCGTTCCAATTTAAACCTGACTTATTTTTTATTTCTCTTAAAATACTAGCTTGTTTTCCAGAGCCAATATCTACAAATAGAGTTTTTTCCACTAATATTTTTTCTAATTATTTGCTTTTAAACACCCTGAAGCCCCTTGTTGCCGGTGCGAACCGTTATTGATTAAAACAAAATGTTTCTTAATAGATTATGCAAAAAGGTATTTTTGTTGTGTGGGAGGGAATTGATGGTTCCGGAAAAGGAACAGTTATTTCCGAAATCAAGAAATTTATTATAAAGAAAGGAATTCCGGAAAATCAAATCATAGTTACTGCCGAACCCACTGGCGGCTTTTATGGAAAAAAAGTAAGGGAACTCCTTAACACACATGTAAATCCTGACGTTAATGCTCAGCAGTTTCTTGATCTTTATGTTGCTGATCGAGAAGAACATCTGAGGAAAGAAATAGTTCCTGCTCTGAAAGAAGGAAAAATAATTCTGTGTGACAGATTCAAGTACAGTACTTTTGTTTACCAATTGCTTCAAGGAATAGAGTTAGAAAAAATCAATGAACTCCATAGAGGGATGCTTATTCCTGATTTGGTTTTCATTTTAGATCTTCCAGTTGATGTTGCGTTACAACGAATCGAGTCTGATTCAAAAAGATCAAAAAAAGAAGTTTTTGAAAAAAAAGAATTTTTGGAAAAAGTACGTCAGGGTTTTCTTTCATTAAAAGAAATTTTTCCTGATGAAAACATTCATATAGTTGATTCGTCCAAAAACATTAGCGAAGTAACAAAAGAAATAGGATATATTTTATGGGCGAAGATAAAGGATTTATAGAAAAGCATAAGCTTGCATTTTTGGCAGTTTCAGGAATAATAATTATAGGCCTGATTTTGCTAATTTTACTTATTATTGTAAGTGTTTTTCTTTTCTTTAATTTTTCAAGTTCAGAAACATCTAATACAGGTCTTCCCAACAATTCTCCACTAATAGGTTCTCCAAATAATCCAACTTATAATTCAAACAATCCCGCTTTACCAAAATTCGAGGGCTGGGATTCAATTTCAAAAAGTGTTGTTGAACAGGCTTGTTTGATAAAAGCAAAGGAGTTTGTAGGAGATCTTGCATGGGGAGTCAGTTCCTGTGCGTGCTCTGCTAGTGAATCAGATTCAATAAAATCCTATGGTTGTTCAGTTTCTGCTTTAGACGGACAACACCCGTTTATTGCTGAATGCGTAAGAGCTGATTCCATTTGCAACATTACTTCCGATCAAGGAGATATAAGTTTGACTTTTTCTGAATTAGAACAATTATCCGGTTAATCTCATAGAGAGTGCGACCACCGGGAATCGAACCCGGGCCTGAGCCTTGGCAAGGCACAATCATAACCACTAGACCATGGTCGCAAGCTTTTCTTTTTCGTGAAAAAGAAAACCTTGACCAAAAGAAAAAGCCAAGTCTTTTTGCCAAAAAAGAAAAGTATTCTAAGAAGAATTCCCCTGCTAAACCTTTTTAAATTCTCATTTTTTGAGCAGGAGAATTGCCATTAAAAGAATGAATATTATTGTTCCACCCGCTACAATTGGAATTCCAGGATCTTCAAACCCAAAATCAGCGGCTAGTTGCTCATAAGACTTATTTTCTGGTTTTATTTCCTGAATGGTTATAGGTTCTTCTTTTTCAGGAATTGTTATTTCAAATATTTTTTCCTCTGGAATATTTATTTTCAATGTAACTTTTCCCGGTCTGATATTTCTAACAACATAAGCAAGATTTCTTTCTTCAAATTCCTGTAAAATAATTTCGTTTTCCTCAACCTGATTTCCTTCGAATAAAATTTCAACAAAAACAATCCCTTTTTTATTTCCAAGATTTTCTAAACTGATTTTCAATTCCAGATTATTCCCTGAAATAAAAGGACTCACATCCTTAACTCGTATATCCGAACCCACATCAGTATATTCTTTTGAAGGAATAACTTTTATTGAATCGCTTATGTTTCCGTCTGGAAGTAGTAAAATCAGACCATAAGTGTAGAAACCGCTTTCAAAATTTTCATTTGGTGCTCTTGCTTCCCAATTAATTGTTTTGGTTTCTTCCTTTTCAAAGAAAATCAGTTTTTTATTATTGTCAATGCTGAACTTATCATGTAACACAAGTTCAATCGGCATGATTGCTCTTTCTCCCGAAATATTTTTTATTTCTGCACTAATCTCAAAAATTTCTCCCGGAGGGACCTGAGTTGGTATGTTCAGTTTAATATCAGTCAGATTTTCAAAAAATTCAACCGAATTTATTTCAACTTCAGGAAGATTAAGCTTTGTTGTCACTATTATTGGTTCTCTGCTCCTTGTAATAGCAACCAAATCAATTGCCTTGTTTGCGTCTGTTGTTTTGGCAATAGTAAAATGAGCAGCATCTAAATAACCCGCTTCTCCATAAGTTGAATCAACACCAATCCACCCTGTTTTAGGAAGATAAACTTCTAACCACCCATGCAAACCAAACCTTTGACCGTCAAAGCTTATGCCTGTAACATACTTTGTTGGTATTCCTTTTATTCTTGTAAAAGCCGCTGTTAAATTAGCGAATTCATCACAAACACCAGCTCTTGAATTGTAAGTGTCTTTTGCTGAGTAAACTCCAGCATAATAATTTTCAAAATCATATTCAATATTATTGTTCACCCATTCTGTTATTTCTCTTATTGTTTCTATTTGCGAAACTGAATCAAATTCTAGTGAAGCTTTGCTTCTCAATTCCTGATCATTAACCTCTATGTAACCTGTCGCTTCCTTAAATTCAGCAAACTCTTCAATCATGTTTTCTAAGTTATAATCTTCCCCAAGCCCTAATACAGATTCTCTTTTTACTCTGGCTTTTCTAACAACTTTGAACGTGTTTGTTTCTGCATAATTGTAAAGATCATCGATTTTGTATTGCGCATATTTCAATCCTTCTCTTTCAATATACTTAGGATCTATTCTTTTTTCCCCAAGTTCCATGTACTCTTCTAAACTAATAAGTTCCTGTTTTGGTTCTTCTTGCATTGAAAGAAAAAGTAATTCTAATTCATCCCCTCTTGTTATGATTCCAGAAAAGCCCCCCGTTGCTTCGGAGGTTATTGTTACATCCATTGTTTTTACAGTTGATGGCCTGAACTCTAACGCAAAAGTACTTGAAGCAAATAGCACAAATAATACTAAAAAAAGTAATTTTTTCATTGCAAGAATTAGTGCTTTAATCTATAAATGCTTTTTTAAATCCAAAGACAAAAG
Organism: Candidatus Iainarchaeum sp.; assembly: GCA_002687735.1. GTDB lineage: Archaea > Iainarchaeota > Iainarchaeia > Iainarchaeales > Iainarchaeaceae > UBA493. Next base: position 79,641 of record NZBD01000015.1, read on the forward strand.
CCTAATTCACATTGCCTCAAGTCTTTTGATCCTTTCAGGAATTGGAGGGTGAGTGGAGAACATTCCATCCATTAATCCTTTTCTGTTTTTCAAAGGGTTATCAATATACAAGTGAGCTGTTGCCTTATTTGCTGCCTCAAGAACTTCCTTATCTCCGGAGATTTTCTTTAATGCATTAGCAAGCCCATCAGGATTTCTTGTTAATTGAGCAGCACTAGCATCAGCCAAATATTCTCTTTGTCTTGAAATAGCAAATTTTATCATCATTGCAACAATAGGAGTTAAAATCGCTAAAACAATTCCCCCAACTAATAAAACAATCTGCATCTGTCCGCTTCCTCTATTATCATGCCTTCCCCACAAAACACTCCTCAAAAGAATATCACTAAGCAATGCACTCAAACCCACAAAGACAACTATCAACATCATAAGCCTAATATCATAATTTTTTATATGGCTCATCTCATGAGCTATTACTCCTTCAAGTTCCTCGCGATTTAGTTTTTGTAAAATTCCCGTAGTAACAACAATAACCCCATGTTCCGGATTCCTTCCTGTTGCAAACGCATTCAAAGCAGTATCATTAATCACATATGCTTTTGGTTTTGGGATTCCTGCCGCTAATGCAAGCCCTTCAATTAAGTGAAATAAATAAGGCTGATCCTGTTTCTTTAATTCCTTTGCACCGGAAATGCTAAGAACAACTTTATCCCCGTAAAAATAATTAAACCCCACAAAAATTACCAGAAAAATTATTCCAAGAATTATCCCTATCGGTCCTCCCCCAGAGAACCAAACTTCTCCAAGCACCCAGGATAAAAGTGTTATAAAAATAGAAAATCCAATAACAAGAAAAATTGTGTTTCTTTTGTTTTCAGATATTTGTTCATACAATTAAATTCCCCCAAAAAAGAAATTAAAGTGAAAGCAATTAATCAAATTTTACTTTCACTGGTTCTTTTGCAGCTTCTTCTATTTCAAAATAATCTCTTTTTCCAAAACTGAACAATGAAGCTATAATGTTGCTCGGCAAAGTTTCTCTTTTAGTGTTGTATTTCAGAACCTCGTCATTGTAAAACTGTCTAGTATACGCAATTTTTGATTCGATTCCTGCTAGTTCTTCCTGAAGCATTAGAAAATTTTTATTTGCTTTCAAATCAGGGTAAGCTTCTGAAACAGCAAACAAAGATTTTAATGTGCTTGACAAAAAGTTTTCTGCTTCTGCCTGTGCCTTCACTCCTTTTGCTTTTGTTATTGCTGCTCTTGCTTCTGTGACCTGTTGGAAAGTACTCTTTTCATGTTTAGCATAACCTTTTACTGTTTCAACAAGGTTAGGAACTAAATCAAACCTTCTTTTTAGCTGTACATCTATCTGACTCCAAGCATTATCAATTCTGTTTTTTAACTGAACAAAACCATTGTATGCAAAAACAAACCAGATAGCGCCAATTATGCCTGCGATTACGATTGCTCCTCCAATTAATTCTAAAACCATAAATGAAAACCTCCAACAAAATTGGTTCAAAAGTTTATAAATAGCTTAGCATACGAAAAAATTAAGAGTGGGCCAGGGAGGACCCAAACGCCGTCTGCTCACGGCGGTAGAGCGTCCACCTTCGGTAGGACTAAACTTATGTCCTGCTGCGACCGACGGGAGTGCAGGACGGCCGTTTGCGGTACTCACGGTCGCAAACGTGATGGGCCAGGGAGGACTCGAACCTCCGATCCTCTCCGTGTAAAGGAGATGTCATAGCCACTAGACCACAAGCCCGACCTTTTTCTTTCTTTGAAAAGAAAGAAAAAGCTCGACCAAAAAGAAAGAAACTTTTTGGCATTATACTTAAAACCCTTTGAAAACTATTAAAAAGCTTCCAATTCATTTGTTGAAAAATTTTTCTATATAATCAGATTTGCTTAGTACAAATATTATCCTTTTTGCCCTTACAAATACGAATGCGGAAGCAATTAGGGCTAGTAGTGCGCTGACATACCGTAAAAATGCCTCAAAACTATCGCCTTGGATTATTTGGATTGTAAACCCTTCAACAAATGCAGCTATGAATAATCCCACGGCTATTATGGTCATTGCTGAAAAGAATAATAATTCAAAAAGATTCTTTGTTAACAATTTCATTATATCTCCTATAAATTTTCAAATATAATAACTTAATTGTTTGGTTCTTTTGCTTTTGGGGGAACGTTTATATATAAATTAATTGTATTAATTTCAGGTGTAATTTATGAGAAGACTTATCTATCTGAAAATTGCAGGAAGAGATGTACATTTACCTAAACTTATAGGTTCTTTCATTATTTTTGCTGCGTTTTTGTTATTTGTTCAGGCTTCAGCTTCAATGTTTGATTCTTGGGATTCAGCTAAGGAAGTTGATAGGTGTTTACAATTAGCCGCTGCTAATGAAGCCAGAGTAGAGCCTGATGAAAGTATTTACCCTGAATGCAGGGAAATGGCCAAGGACTTTTTAGGAATCCCGGTTAGGTCTGATCAGGATGGTTTAAGTCTAAGACAATTTTGGGGTTCTTTGTTGGGTCCGATAGCTTCAGTATTAATTTGGTTAGCTTTGTTATTTGTTGGTTTAATTCTTTACAGAAGCGGAGAACTTGTTCTCCCTATTGATGAAACAATCAGGGAAATTCCTGATGTAAAAAGAAGTTTCAAAAAAAGAAAGAAATAAGTTCTGTTTTTAAAAAAAGAAAATTTTGACAACAACTACAATGCTGTTGCCCTTACTTTATCGTTGCTTTCTACCTTTCCTTTCTTTGCACCGATAATAAATTTGGTTTCTGCTTTTTCTGCAGCAGTCATAAGTCTTTTGGTTATTACTCCGTCAAAGATTATTGCATTTACTTTTTTCTTGGTTTTTCCAAGTTCTGTTACAAGGTCTTTAACTTTAACCTCTTTGACCGTTACATTTTTTTCATCAAGCATTTTTGCTTTCATTGAACCTTTTAGTTTATCAAGAATTGGTTTGAATGTTTCTGTTTCTTCTTTGGTTAAAACAGAAATAAACCTAGGTCTTCTTGTTTCCCGTGGTTCTCCTGAATCCATTGGTCTTCTTGCGGGTCTCCGGTCAGTTCTATCACTTCTTTCATTCCTGCCAAAGTTATTCCTAGGGCCTCTGCTCATAGGTCTCCGGTCACCAGTCATTGGTCTTGCTCTTTGAGGTCTGTCCCTGTAATTGTTTTCTCGTGAATAACTGGTTTGTTGAGGTCTTTTTTCTCCAAGTTCTTCACTTGTTTCTACTTTCCTTTTTAATGATTGGAGAATTTCTTTTCTTGTTAGTTCCTCAACTTCTTTCCCATCAGGAGCTTTTGCAATGTAAGCTACCTTTGCAATTTGTGCAAGTTTTCTTGCGTTTAAGATTCCGCCCCTATCTCCGTCAATGAACACAGTTATTTCTTTGGTTTTACTTAGTTCACTTATTGTCGGAGGGATATTAGAACCATTCATTCCTATTACATTTTTTATCTGATTTCTAAGCATGTTAATGACATCTGCTCTTCCTTCAACAACTATAATATCTTTACTTGTGTCAATATCCGGGCCTGCGGGTAATTTATCCGGACCGTAACTTGATATATCTGATGCCCTTACTTTTTCTCTTAATTCATCCCCAAGCATTTGAGTATCAGGTTTTGACTGATCCATCATTTTTTTCAAAAGTTCCTGAGCTCTGTTTTTGATCTCATCTCTTTTGTTTGTTCTGGTATCTTCCATGCTGACTATTTCAAATGATGCCTCGCTTGGACCTACTTTATCAACACTTTCAATTCCTGCTGCCAATAAACTTGTTTCTGCCATATCCATTGAGGATGGAACCAGTACTTCTCCTTTAGTTCTTCCCATTGCAGTTTTGTGGTCAATTTCTATTCTTCCAAGCTTTCCGTTTTTCTGAAGCTCTTTAAGATCCATTTCGTCTCCGAGTAAACCTTCACTTTGTCCGAAAATTGCACCAATTATATCTGGTTTGTCAACTATTCCGTCAATTTCAAATTTTAATTTGATAACGTATTTAACTGTGTTTACGTATGTTTTTGCCATTTAATCATCTCCTTTGTTTCACTTAGAATTAGAGTTTGAATGTGTTTTGGAGTTGTTCTTGAGTTATTTCTTTTAGGAGAATTTTTTTCTTTCTGTTTTTTTCTCCGCTTTTGATTTCTATTTTGGTTTGAAACAATTTCTCAAGCTCTTGGATCAGCTCTTTATTAGCTGCTCCTTTCAATGCTTTTTCTTTTACCTTGACTCGCAAGGCTTTTGTCCATTGGTTCAGACTAATTCTGAACTCCTTCGAATTTGGAATAACTTCCAAACTCAATTCAATATTTTTCAATTGTTTCAAGTTGATTAATCACTAATAACTCAATAATTTTTTCAACTGTAAAAACACAAAAACCTAATTCTTGGTTAAGTGTAATTAGTTCCCTTAGGAACTCTAAATATAAATCGCCACGGAAATCTATATTAATGTTGCTTTTTTGAGCCTAAAATGGCTTAAAACCGGTTATTTTGGGTTTTACTACACTCTTACAGCTTTTCCTCTAATTTTTTTATACTTTATTCCATCAATTATAAATTCTTTTCCGTTTGGCATATTTCGTATTGCTGCCTGTATCTTAGCCTTATGCTTGGCAGTAATACTTTGTCTTCTTTTTGGCCCTGGATTGTGTGATCGTGGAATTTTATCCCCTTTTTTTGACATTATGAAAATTCAGTTTCTTATTTCACATTAAATTAAATACTCGCAAATATATATTCTTTCTTGATGGCTCGTTACAACAAAGGCGCGAATGCTGAAAGGGAACTAATCAGAATGTTTTGGAAAGAAGGTTTTGCTGTTGCAAGAACCGCTGGTTCCGGAAAGAATGCTCTCCCAATGCCTGATTTAATTGCTTTGAATAAAAACCGTAAGATCGTGATTGAAGCTAAAGCCTGGCGTTCTAATTATTTGAACATTAATTTTGAACAAATGGAAGAACTCCTAAAATGGAAAGAAATTGCTAATGCTGAGGTTTTTGTTGCCTGGAAATACCCGAATAAGGGCTGGTTTTTCATTGATCCTAAGCATTTCAAAAAGAACAAGCATTATTCTCTTTCATTTCCCAAAGCTCAGAAAGTTGGTGTTGTTTTTGAGGTTTTTATCGGAACGCAAAGTCAGTTAAGTCAGTCTTAAAAATCCTCCTGAACTTAATTTCTATTGTATGTTGGAACTCGAATTAATTATTGCTCAGCTTGAAAGACAGTATGAAAAAGAAAAGAGCATAAGAAAGAAAATCAATCTTGAAACTGCTATTAGTGCTTTGAAAGAATACGAGCGATTAAATCAGGAATAATTTTTTTTGCTAATTTTAGATCACAGTTGCAACAAAAAGCATTGTCACCGCTATTAATGCCATTATAGTCATTACAATCACAGTGTCAATTGCTAATGGGTTTCCAAAGTTAACGAAAAATAAAAACGCGTCTCCTATTCCAAATAATATTCCTAGTGCGAGTAAAGAATTTCCAATCAGCTTGTTCCTTCCGCCAATTCCCTTTAGCCTTACTTCATCCATATCTATCTGAACCTGCCTTACCGCTTCTCCTAATTCATTTAGTTTATTTTTGACACGTTCATTCAGGTCGTTTACTTTATGGATGTTATCTCCAATCTGTTCCTGGAATGTTTTGCTCTGCCCTGTAATGTCTTTTTCATATTCTTTTAAATCACTTATAACGGCTTTTGTTAATTGCTGTCTTGAGTCATCAGCAGTATTCATTGCTTCTTCCTGAATGAATTTTTTTAGTGTTGGTTTTTCCTGTTCAAGTTCACTCTGGACAATTTTTTTTATTTCTCCTTTTAATAATGCAAAAGTATCTGCCTGGCCTAAAAGTAAAAGTCGTTTTGCTTTTTCAGGTTCAACTCCTAAATCTTTCAGCGTGCTGATTATTTTTTCTTCGCTTTCCCCTTCCTTTACCATCTTTTCGATGATTTCTATAATGCTTGTTTCTTGTTTTGCCATTTTTATTCCACCATTATTACTTGTAATAAACGTTCGTTAGTATTTGAGGAACTCACATTAAAATAGATTGTGGTTTCCCCTTTCTGAGTTGGTAATAGGGCGTATTGTGTTTTTCCACATTCATCAGGCCCTAAGTTTAGAATATCTTTTTGAGGCGGTTCTGAAAAGAACCCGTTTTCGTGTTCCTCTTCTACAGTGAACTGCTGTTCTTTTTTCGATTTGTTGCAAATATCAAGTGAAACCCTGAATGTTTTTCCAAATAGTATGTCGCTTGGAAAGTTTGCTTTTATTGTTGTTTCTCCTTTTGCCCTTATTGCAATTAATTTTTCAATAGTAGAATGATAAGGAGCACTAATAACCAGAGTAACCTGGTTTCGGTTAAGTTCATTTAAATGAAGCAGTATTTTTTCCTGCGGTGCTAAAAATCTGAATGTATTAAAATCAATTTCAAAGTTTCCTTCTTTATATTTTACCGAAACATTATGGATTACTCGGTCAGTAGTATTAACCAAGTAAATTTCCTTTTCCCCCTCATCTTCATTAAATTCTTCCTGGATTTCTAATCCTCCGACAAACAGGAACAAGTAAACTATTATTATTGAAAATGCCAGATAAATAAACAGGAATATTGTGAGTATTTTTTTTCTTTGTTCTGGAAGCATAGTTTTAGTAGGCTGTTTTTTCTTATAAAACTATTTTTCCACGTTGAAAATCAATTATAAGGATCCTTGCCGCCTCATTCATGTTCGGAGTGCCGCCTTTTGCCAGTTTTTTCCGCTTAAATGCAAGTTTTTCTAAAAAATCTTCCCCGTCTTTGGCATTTATTCCATAAAAGCTTTCGAGTTTTTCAGGGTTGCTTTTCAGTAATTCATTAGCAACTTCTATTCCTGTTCCTTCTAAATCTTCCAGGCTTTGAATGTTTTTTGCTGAAAGCAGAACCATAAGAAGTTCATCTTTTTCCTCAAGCGGAATAACTCCCGGACTGTCAATAAGCATTACTTTGGAACTTATTCTCACATACTGCATTCCTTTTGTAAATCCGGCAATAGCTCCGACTCCTGAACTTTTTTTCCCTTTAAGCATGTTTATTACACTGCTTTTTCCCGTGTTTGGATAACCAACAACTCCTACCTTTACTTCGTTTTTTCCAGAAAGTTTCCCGATTGCTTCTCTAAGTTTTATTGTTCCCTGTTTCTTTTTTGCAGAAACGAAAACGCTTTTTACTCCAATTAGTTCTTTTTGTTTCTTTACATTTTCTTCAGAAACAAGATCGGATTTATTCAAAACAAGAAGTAATTTTTTCCCGCTTAATTTAATTATTCGTTCAAGTTCAGCATTCCTGCTTTTAGTCGGAAACCTAGAATCTATTACTTCAAGTAAGATATCCGCTTCATCAATAACTTTTTTCACTATTTTCAAAAAACCTTTTTTCATTTTTCATAACGCTCCTTTAATCACATGGCCCGCTGTATTGAACAAATAAATCCCGCCAAATATTATTATTGCGAAAATTGCAAAAACTCCTGTTGGGTTTGATCCTGAAAATACATTGTTTATTGTAAAAATCTGATGCAAGCTTAAAAAGAAAGATAATAACACAAAGCTTCCGAAAACAACAAGTAATCCAATTGCTAAAAATAAGGTTTTCTTTGGATGAATCATAGTAACTTTAGTTCTTTTGTGAATTTATTGATTTCTGATTCCGGAACAGGCCCAATTCCTACCGCGGTTGGCTCTCCTGCGGCTATCTGCGTTCTTCCTGCATCTTTGATTAATGAGCACGGAAAAAGATTTTTCAGTTCCTGAAACAATTCTAATAATTCTTCTTTTGAATTAACTTTCAGAACAATTTTTGCCTGTCCCTGATTTTTCCATTCCTCAACTGCTTTGGGATCTTTAATAAGTGTTTTTTCGTATGCCTCTAAACTAGCGTGTGAACTCTGGGCAGCTATTTTCCCTTTCCCCATTCCAAGGTCCTTTCTAAGAATAATAACTTGCTTGTATTCCATGGAAAACATTAGTTCGGGAGAGAATTTAAGGCTATCCTGCTCACAGAAATTATACTGCTGAATTTAAGATAAAGAGTAATTTTATTGAAAAAGATTCTGCATTGGGCTTGCAGTTGTTTCTTGTTTTGTTTCGGTTTCAGAAGTTGTTTCTTGGACTGGTGTTTCTTCCGTTGCTTCAGATTCCTGTATTGGTTCTTCTTTTTCTTCAGGTTCCTGTTTGGTTTCTTCAGCAACTCTGTCTCTCATTTCCGTCGGAGCTATCCCCTTGTAAACGATTTTTTTGGTCATTCCTTTTTCTCCCCATAAGTAGGCTAATGTTTCTTCCTGACCTTTATTTGCCCAGAGAGTTTTGTCTTTTATTTGGTTTTCACCAGGATTTTTTAAAGTGAATAAAGTGCTATAACCAAGTTTTACCCTGTCGCCCTGTACTTGTAATACTTTGAAAACAGATTCATCATTGCCATTTCCCTGAATCCTGTCAAACCCTTCGTTTTCTGAAGCAGTATATTCTTCAGTAGCAATGTCTTTTTTGAACGGCGGAGCCCAGTCTGCTTTAATAGTTTTAACCTCAAAAATTGCCTTCATTCTAGGAGTAAGTCTCCCGAGGTTTATATATTTTCTGGTTCGGGAGGCGTTGTGTAGTAAGTGCTGGTTGATCTGGTTTTTGAAAGCAATAAAGAGTCGAAAAAATTAATTTGATATTAATATCTTGCTTTGAGATAAAGCTGTTGGTGGGCCATCAGGGTTTTTCTCATCCCATGTTATTATGGCTATATCATATAATCCGTTTTCATATTCGGTAGTGTCTATTAATCCAGTCCAGACATCTCCTTGATCAGTAGCGAATGATGGAGGCCTCTCAGCTCCAAGAGGAGGCAAGTTTCCGCCTTCAAGGTAATAACCTATAGACTCGGCATCAGCAAACCCATCTTTTTTAATTGAAAGTCCCCTGTCCAAACTCAAAATATTTCTCACATAAATTTCTAACCGTAGCGTTCTGTATTTCTTCACACAGAGAAGGGTCATTTGCTTCAGAAGCTACCACTAAATAGCATTTATCTTTTGTCCCTATATTTTGGATAACATTGCATTTTGAATCATCTGCAGATACAATAGCTTCACAGTACAGTTTATTATCTGAGTTTGATATGTTTTCGCATAGTTGTAAATTACTGTCCTTTCTTGCAAACTCAAAATAACAAGAATCCTTAATATCAATGTCCGTTAATTCACCACATTTGCTTGAATCCCCTAATCCAGTAGCCACTTCTTTAGAACAATTGTCTTGTGAATAAAATTCTTCTAAGGGAGGGTCAATTATTTTTCCACACAAGGAAAAATCATTTTGTCTTGTTGCAAACGTAAAATAGCACCTATACTTATCTCTTTCACCATTCTCTTCACTAACAGCTAACTCACAAAGAGATGCATCATCCAACGATTTTGCTACCTGTACAACGCAATTTTCTTTAGCGTTCTTGAAATTAGTGTCATTAGAAATGTTTTCGCATAAAGAAACATCTCTATTTTTTTCAGCTAAAACCCAATTACAATGATTTTTAAGCCAAGCACCATTAACTGTATTACAAAATGAGGCATTATTTATTGACTCTTCCTCTATTAATTGTTCAAGACAGTAAGTTTGGCCTGAAGGAGCATCAATATCATAGCACTCTTGTAGCCCTTGATTATAGGATAATGTTTGTTCCTCTTCCTGCTCTTGAGGAGCACCTTGCTCCAAATCCAGGCTTTGAGTCGTACAACCACTCACAAGAACTGCCACCAAAGTAAGCAATCCAATTATTTTCAAATTCATTCTTGAAATTATGTTTAATTCACTATAAAAAGCTAATCTTTCCTCAAATAGGAACCTCAATGTGTATTATCTACAAAAGCCTAAGTTCACTACATAAGAAACCATTTATCTACAACGCCGTAATGAACTGTGTTTTCATCTTGGTTCCTAGTGGCATACCTTGTTTTTTTGCTCTGCTTATTGTTCTTTTTCGCTTTTTTTTAGGGAGTTCTGGTATAGAAATTCCTCTTTTTTCCATCCGGCTAATTATAGCAGAAACTGATGATGGACTTGCGTTTTCAAAACCTAGTTTATTGAGTTGTTTTGCTATTCTGTGTATTGGAATTGGTTTTTCTCTGACAATTTCAAGTATCCATTTTGTTTGGGTTTTTCCCTGAATTTTCTTGAGCATTAGTTAAATTAGTTTTCTGAATAAGTTAATGGTTTCGCACCGGCAACCAACCCTAAATTGATTTAAAAACCTCGAACCTTTGCTTTTACTATGAATATGTCCAAAGTGATTGATTCAGCCGTTGAAACAATCCATTCAGGAGAGCAAAGAAAAAAGCTGGTTACTGAAAAGCTTACTCCGTTAAAGAATAAAGAATTCTTTTCTCCAGAGCTCCCTGAAAAAGCATTAGTGCTTCCGGTTCAAAAGTGGGTTCCTGATTGCACAATCGGAGGCGTTGATTCTGGTTTTGTTGCTAAAAGATTAGCTTCTGTTGATTTGGTTCTTATTAGAGCAATGGGTGTTTGTTTTGATTACAAAAACGGAATTGTTGACAAAGCAAATTATTATCCGGGTTATTTTCAGTTTCCGGAACCGCACTTAAGCAACAATGCTTTAGAAGAGGATGAAGCCGAACAATCAAAATCTTTAATGCGTTTGAAAGAAGAGGTTAAAGCTTCAAAAAAATTAATAGAAGAACATTCTCCAAAATATTTGTTTATTGATGGTTCTATTGTTCCTCAGTATCAGGACAAACCCAGAAAAGATTCTAAGTTAACTGATAATTATATCGATATTATTCAGGAGTTTGAATCGTTTTATGAATTAGCTGAAAAAAATAACTGCACTTTAATTTCCACCGTGGAAGATTCAAGAGGTTCCAGATTTAGGGGGATTATTCAGGATGAAATTCTTGCAAAAGAAAAAATAGTTGAAAAAGAAAAATTAGAAGGTTTGTTTGATTCTGCTTTTTTAGATTATTTTTTAACAAAAGGAGAACGCTCAAGCTGTTTCACTTACACTAAAAATATTAAGCAACATCCTGTGCTTTCCGATTTCAGTGAAAAATGGAGCAATCACATTTTCGGTTTGTACATCAAGCCCTCTAATTACGATAAACCATTGAGAGTTGAATTTATTTCTAAAGGAAATCTGAAAGAAAAAGCTGATGAAGTTGCAAAGGTTGCTTTTGCTTTAAGTTCTTTACACCGAGAATACGCTTATCCAAGCATCCTCATAGAGGCGGACATGCATGCTAAATTGAAGCAGGATGAGATCGAAATTGTTTATAACAAAATAATGGATAAATTAGGAAACTCAATTAAATTGAAAATGCGGAGAGACAACAGGCCTTTTTAGGTTTTTGCAGGATTTGTTATTTATGCTGTGTCCAAAATGCGGTAATGATTCTTTTGAAGATCTTCCTCTTGAAAAAGGAAAACAAAAGAAATGCAAAAAATGCGGTTTTGTAGGAAATCCAATGAGTGATATTACATGACTCAGGAAGGAAAAAAGAAAGTAACTTTCTGTTCAAGCTGCGGTTCTGTAAATATAAAACCAAGTTATGCAATGGGAACAATAGACAACAGAGTTGAGTGTCTGGATTGCAAAACTTTAGAGTTTCCGATTGAGGCTGAAGAAAAATTCAGGCAGAAATTTTTAGAGGAAAAAAAATGACTGAAAATGAAGAAATAGGAACTGTAATTTCTACTCCTGAAGGGCCTTCTCCTAGTTCTTTGGATTTTGTTGTTTACTCAGGAACTTTACACAGAGGAATGTTTATTGAGTTGGATTACAAAGAAGGAACTCTTGTAGCGCTAGTCACGGATGTTGTTAAAACAAACCGTTATTTTGAAAGAGTTGAATCAGTTAAAGAATTTGAGAGTTCAGGCACAAAACTTTTCGAACAGTTTCCAACTCATGAATGGGAATTCCTTTTAGCAAAAACAAAACCTTTAGGGATTTATAATAAAGGAATGATTAAGCGTTCTTCTTTTCCTCCTTCTCCGGGAACTAAAGTAAGGGTTGCTACAAAAGAAATTCTCGAAAAGTTTTTAGGTTTAGATTTAGAAAAAGGTTTGATGTTAGGAAATATAGAACATCACGATGTTTCAGTAAAATTAAACCTGTCAAGGCTTTTTCAAAAACATTTAGCTATTTTAGCAATGAGCGGAGCTGGAAAAAGTTATGCAATTTCTGTTTTACTTGAGGAACTTTTGGAAAGAAAAAAAGAGGATGGAAGACTTGCTGTTCTTCTTATGGATGCTCATGGAGAGTACAGGAATTTTGCTGAACCAGTTAAAGGTTCAGAGTTTAAGGATTTTTCTTCCAAAACAAAGTTTGTAAAAGCATCTGAAATAAGCATTGGGGTTTCTAAACTTTCGGCAGGATCTATTGCGGCAATGGTTCCTTCAATGTCAGGACCGCAAAAAAGAGATCTTGATAAAGTTTTTATGAGATTAAGAAGTGAAATGAAAGATGGGTTGGGTCCTTTTGATTTTAATGCTATAAAATCTGAAATAATGAAAGATTCTGAGATTAAAGAAGCAACAAAACAAGCCTTAATAGGTTGGATTGTTTCCTTAGAACAGTTGAACCTTTTTGGAAAAACAGATAACCCAAGCATTAATGATTTGGTCAGGCCAGGGGAATTAACAATTATTGATTTGAGTGATGTTGTTGATCTGAAGAAGAAACAAATTATTGTTTCTTATTTTGCAAGAAAACTTTTCAATGAAAGGCGTAACAAACGCATTTCTCCTTTCACAATGGTTGTGGAAGAAGCGCATCAATTCTGTCCTGAGGGGGCTTCCAGAGAAGCTGCAATCAGCAGAAGCATTATAGAAACAATTGCAAGAGAAGGAAGAAAGTTTGGAGCTTCAATTTGTTTAATTTCCCAAAGGCCAATTAATCTTTCAACAACTGCTTTGTCTCAATGCAACACCCACTTAATTCTAAGAGTAACTAATCCTTATGATCTGAAACATATTGGGGAAACAAGTGAAGGTCTTGATTCAAGAAGCACTGATATGATAACCTCTTTGAGAACCGGGGAAGCATTAATGGTTGGGGAAGCAGTCAATTATCCTGTTTTTTTTAAGGTTAGAAAAAGACTTTCTCAGCCTTCTATGCACGAGAAAACTCTGGAAGAGGCTTCTGTTGAGTTTGAGGAAGTAAAGGAAGCTTCTCAAAAGGACATTGAGGATTTACTCTGATTCTTTTTAAAAAGACAATTATTATTAACTAATTCTTCGTTTTTTTTGCATGCCTTTAGAATCAATTCTTTTATTTATTGTAGGGACTATTTTACTGATTAAATCTGCTGATTTTTTGGTGGATGCTGCCGCAAAAATAGCAAAACTTTTAGGAGTAAGCGATTTAGTAATCGGTCTTACAATTGTTTCTATTGGAACTTCACTTCCTGAAATTGCTTCGGCTATTTTTGCTGCTTTTTCCGGAGAACCAAGCCTTGCTATTGGAACTGTAATAGGTTCCAACATTTCTAACATTGCACTTATTCTTGGAATAACAATTTTTATTGCAGGAACAATTAAGGTTGATAAGAAAGCTCTTGAAAAAGATCTTTTCATAATGCTCATGGTTTCTGTTTTATTCTTTTATTTTTCTTTAGATGGTTTAATTTCTTCATTGGAAGGAGCAATCCTAGTTGTTTTGTTTGTTCTTTATATGATGTTCCTGTTTGGTTTTATGAAACGCTTTGAAAAAATATTCTCATATGATCGTTTCTTGAAACAATTTTTTGGAACTGAGAAGTTTTCTGTTTTTAATCTTAAAACTTATTTCAAAATAATGCAGGCCGGAATTGATCCTTCCACTTATAGAAGACTTCTTGGTTTTGATGGAAAGCAGTTCACGGAAAAAATCGGAACCAGGATTGATAAAGGAGAAAAAGCCGAGGCAAAAAAACTTTTCGGTAAAGAATTCTTTTCATCACTTATTAATCAATTGATTATTTTAGTTATAAGTGCTTTGGGAGTTGTTTATGGTGCTCAGATACTGATTGAGGGAGCAATAGGTTTAGCTTCTTTTTTTGATATTCCGAGTTCTGTAATAGGTTTGTTTTTAGTCGCTATTGGAACTTCACTTCCTGAATTAGGTGTGACAATTTCCTCAGCCAGAAAAGGCTACTTTGATATTTTAATAGGGAATATTATCGGTTCCAACATTGCAAATATACTCTTGGTTATTGGCACCACTTCTGTTATTTCAGCTTTGAGTTTTTCTTTTGCAGAAATTTTTATGCCTATGTTTTTTATGCTTACAATTTCCTTAGTTCTTGGGTTTTCAATCCACAGGAATTATGACATCAATAAAGCAGAAGCTCTTCTGTTTATGGTCTTATATGCTGCTTTTGCATATATTACTTATATTAGCATTATGTAGTTCGCACCGGCAATGCACGCCTCAGAAAAACCAAGGTTTTTCCGAGACCTTTTCCTTTTTTGAATCTTTAATTTATAACCCATTGTGAGCAATGGGTTGGACGTTAGCGTACCACACAGCCGCAACTGTGTCGCACCGGCAACACACCCCTTGAAAATGCTTTTTAAAGCAGAATCAAAAGTTTTAGTATGCTCCATAATACGCGATTATTCCTGAGCAGGGTTAACTATGTTCCTGAAAAAAGACAGATCACTGTAGAGTTCTCAAAGAAAAACCAGAAGGCTTCAAAAAAATATTCATTTTTTCCAAAAATGCATCTTTCACTGAAAAAAATTCCCAAAGAACATTTAATCGAGGCTTTAGGAGATTATGATATAAGAAAACTAAAAATGGATTTTAAGGAAAACACAGTTACTATTTTTGCAGCAACATTTTCAGACCTGAAAAAAGTTAATAATCTTCTGAATAATTTTTTTAATTTCCGTTCAAATTTAATAGAGCCAGAAAGACAGTTTTTGTTAGAAAAAAATTGGAGTTATTTTGATTCTTTCGATTTTTCAGATTCAGAGCCTGAACAAATTTACACAACTGAATTTCCTGATGCTTCAATGGATTTTCTTTCAGATTCTTTCAAAGAAACTATAGCGTCCTTATTGCTGAATAATAAATCTCTTGCCAAAGAAACAATTAACAAAATTGTTTTTTCCAAGTTGTTGAGAATTCCTTTAATAGGAAGAGAAGAAGATAAATCTCTGGAAGAAATTTTTATTGAAAACATTTTTTTCCTTAGTGGAAAACCAATTTCTATCGGAAAGTCTGGAAACAAATCTTATTTCAGATCAATTCATAAAAAATCAGTTATTGATTTTTCAAAAATGGTTTCAGTAATGGCTTCAAAGCCTTTTAATAATCTTGGTTTTGAAACCATTAATTGCAGTTGTTGTAAACCTTGGGATAAGGAAGCAAAAAACATTCTGCCTTCTTCTTTGGTTAAGGTTAATTTTCTGAGAGAAGCTTTTTACTTTGACTCTGTTTCAAGTAACTGGGCTGAAGCGTATCATTTTTCTAATGAGGAAATGCAGACGCGTGAAAAAAGAAAAAAAGAATATTTTTTGGATTTTTATCCTTCAGGCCCGTTTTCAAGAAACGCTTCTGCAAACATCATTTTGGCTGATGCATTAAAACTTGAACAGAAAGGTTTGGTTAGAATAGTTTCTCAGGAAAATCCTTCCTGGTTTTGTCTGAAAAATGAAAGTGCTTTTTCTTTGGAAGTTAATCGTTTGTATGAAGCTTTGCTTACTCTGGATTCGGTTGTTGAGAATGAGAGTAGTTCTGTTGTTGCTTCTGATGGTTTATTTTTCTCTCAATCCCTTGAATCTAGTCCTGGCTATCATTACAGAAAAATTTTGAATAAAACAATCTCAAGACTTTTGGCTTCCTTCCCTAGATTACTTACAAATTCCTCTGGAAGGTTTTTCGATAAGAATTTTGCAATTGCTTTGGAAGCTATTAATAGTCTTATTTTGAAGGATTTTGAGGAAATTGCCCAGAATTCTAAAACAAGGGTTACTTTTAAGGATTCTAGTGCTTTGGTTGATTCTTCTTCTTTTATGTCAGCTTCTAAAGAGTTCAGAGAGCTTTATAGAGTTGATAAACGCTTGTTGAGCTTCTCTAAGAGCTTTTGAATCAGGTTTTTAATCCTTTGCGTGGAGAAAATAGTAGTAAATCCTGATTTTAAGTGATTTTATATGAGTGATTTGACAAGATTTGAGGTAACTCGTCTTATAAGTGCTAGGGCATTACAGCTTTCGCTAGGTGCTCCCGGAATGATCAAGGCGTCAAAAGAAGCCAGCATGATTGATATTGCTAAGGAAGAATTTGATAAGAAAGTTATTCCTATTTCAGTTTTAAGAGAATTTCCTGATGGAAGTATTGAAAAAATTGAGGCGAATTAGATTGGGTAAAGCAGTTCCTCAGAACATTAAAAGTAAGGCAAATATACTTTTACAAACTTATCCTAACGATATGCCAAGTGATTTTGATTCTATTAAAAAATTTGTTGATTCTTTTGAAATGCCAATGAGTAAATCACAGAGAAATCTTGTTGCTGGTTTTTTAACCAGAAAAAAGTCTCAATCAAAAACCTAGTGCTTTTGTAGGTGCATCTTTTTCTTTTTCTCTTTCTAAAGAGTATAATTTTCCTGATGCTGCATTTTCCATTTCCTTGTCATGAGTGATAATAAAAATTTGTTCAATCAGTTCCGGCAAATGATTCCTCATTGTATCGCTTAATTCTTTAACTGCATTTATATCTAAATTATGTGTTGGTTCATCCAGAATAATCCACCCAAGATTTTGAGTTAATACAAGTGAGATTGCAATTCTTAGTGTTATTGCTGCGGAACTTCTTTCTCCTCCTGAAAGTATTCCCTCTACTCTTGCCCATTGTTCATTTCTTTGTTTAACCATAACCTCATAGCTTCCGTCTTCCACAATTATTTTTACATTCAAAAAATCTTTGTAAGGATAAATTCTCGGCCAAATTTCTTCCATTGCCTGATTAACTGTTTCTACCATCATGTTTCTTAGTTCTCCCTGCGTGGATTTTAATGCGGAAGTAAAGATTGCCAGTTTTTCCGTTGTTCTTTCGTTTTCTTTAATCTGAATTCCAAGTGCCTTAATCTGATGTTCTGTTTCCTTTATTCTTTTCACACTTTCAGTAAGTTCTTTCAATAATTCTTTTCCGCTTGAAATCTCCGTTCTTAATTCAGCATTCTTTTCTTTTAACCCTAAAAACTCTTTTTCGTGCTTCTCGTGTTCTTTTTCATCAAATCCTGTCTTTTTCATCATTTCCCTTACTTTTTCCATTTCTTTCTCAAGGTCGTTTTTTTGTTTTTCCTTTTCACTTAATTCTGAAGCTATCTCTTTTAACCTTTCAAGTTCATTAATTTCCTTTTCAATAACCTCGTTTTTTTCTCCTATTTTTCCAACTTCTTCATCTCGTTTCTCTAAATCTTTTGTTTCTTTTTCTAAATGTAAACTGAGTTCTTTTGTTTTCTCGTGAATTTTTTCTTCTTCCTCTTTAAGCTCTTCCTCAAGCTTTTTCTTATCATGTTCACTTAAGGGCCTTTTGCAAATTGGACAATCAGAATCAAGTTTTTGTGCATCAGAAACACTTTTTGAATTGGAATTAAGCAAGTTATTTTGAACAGCTATTTCTTCTTTAATTTTAGAAACCTTTCCTTCAATTATCCCGATTTCCTTTTCTATTTTTTCAGTTTCTTTCTCACCCCTATCCAGAATTTTCTTATTTTCCTTTATTTTCCCTTCAAGTTCTTCAGGTTTTGTTCCTTTCAATTTTTCTCTGTTCGTTTTCAGCTGCTCCGTTAGAGCTTCTGTTTTTGCTTTGCTTTGAATCTCAAGTTCTTTCAGGAATTTGTTTTCCTTTTCTTTTTCCTCCAGTTGCTTAAGTATTTTTTCTTTTTCATTGATGTGTTTTTCCAGTTCAGAATTTTCCTTTTCCTTATCATTCAAGGTTTTTTCCTTTTCACTAATCCGTTTTTCATAATTTTCAAGTTCATTCGGATCGCTTTTGTTTTTTTGTTCATGTAAAAACTTTTTCCTATCATCAATCGTGCGTTTGAGTCTGTTTGTAAGTGTAACAGAATTAGTTCTTACTTTTTCATATTTATCTAATCCTAATAATTCATCAAATTTTTCTTTTCTTTGTGCAGGACTCAATTTCAAAAAAAAGTCAATCTGATTCTGTTCCGAATAAATTGCTCTGCTGAATAGTTCGTAAGAAACTTCTAGTATTTCCTCGATTTTTTTTGTTGTTTCAGTTGTTTTTGGCCCTGCTATTATTTTTCCGGCTTCTCTTAAAGTTCCTTCATTAATTCCCTTTCTTTTTACAATTCTCTCAACTGAATATTCTTTATCATTATAATCAAACCCAAGTGTTATTTTTGCTGTTTCCTGTTTGTTTGGTTTTGCCATTATGGTTTCTTCAAGATTAACCTTGCGCGTAGCTAATGTAGGAAACGTGCCATAAAGCGCAAAAGAAATAGCATCCATTATAGAGCTCTTTCCGGAACCCATTTTTCCCACAATTACATTAGTGCCTTTGGAAAAATCAAGTTCTGTATTATAATGGGTTTTCCAATTTTCCAGTTTAATGGTTTTTATCATTAAAATAATTAGAGTCTAAAAACAGTTTTAAGACTATTATAAAAGAGTCATTCCGATTTGTTCTACTTCTTCAATGGTAGCCATTTCTTCTAGTTCTTTAGTGGCTTTTTCCATTGCATTTTCTTCTTTCTCGTTCACAATTACGCCTACTTTAAGAATAACAATTCCAAACCCAATTGGATCATCTTTTATGTCTTTAACTTCTCCAGATTTAAGGGTCTGAATTTCTTTTTTTGTTTCCTCTAATTTTTCCATGTCCTTAGGAGTAACTTTGTATATGATAAAACTCTTGTCAGGCATTAGTATCACTTATGGTCCGGTGAATTCGCATTCAGGACATTTATAATCAAGGCTTCTTGTACGGGCTTCCATGCTTCTGGTTAGTCTTTCCCCGCAATTTGGACACTTGAATTCAACAAAATCGTCAGTAACGAGCTTGTTTGTTGTTACGCATGTTTTCATACTACTATTCTCTAATTAGTTAGCTTTAAAAAGGTTGATTTAGGGTTTTCGCATCGGCAATGATGTCTCGAAAGTATTTAAAGCAAATATATTTATACATTCATAGAGGTATAATTGTGAGTATGACGATTAATGATTCTTTCAAAACATACGAATTCTATGCAAATGCTGATTTATCTAAATATGCGGGTCAATGGGTCGCAATAGTGGATAATAAGGTTGTGGCACATGGAAAGAATGTCAAGAAAATATTGAAAGAAGCAGAGAAAGAAGCCCCTAAAGCCATTCCGTTTATAGCAAAAGTGCCTCTTAGAGATATTCTTCTCTGGTAATGTGCATGTCTTTTAACTTTAAATATAGAAAAGAAAAATTTGAAGGAAAAACCAGATATTTTCCAAAAGTTGTTATAAGTCTTTACAATAAAGGCATCAAATTCGATTACCCTGCATTAATTGATTCTGGAGCAACAGATATTTTTATTCCAAAACAGATTGCTGAAGCTCTTGATCTTGATTTTAAGGAAGAAGATATTGCCAGCAGTTGGAATGGTGATTTTAAGGTTTGGAGTTCTAATATAGGAGTTATTTTGGGAAAAGGAAGTCAGACTTTTAGAAGAGTTTTACCGTGCCTTATTCCAGATAGTGAAAATCCCAATCAGGAAGTAATTTTAGGAAGAGTATTATTCAAATTCTTTGAGGTTACATTCAACGAACAAAAAAGAATCACAAAGCTTAAAAAAATACAGTAAATCAATTTTTTCAAAAATATTACTTTTAAGCAGAGGAAACAAATATTAAATAACGAACTAGACCTTAATATGTTCTATTCAAAGGGCCTGTAGCGTAATGGATAACGCAGTTGCCTTCGGAGCAAAAGATTGGGGGTTCGAGTCCCTCCAGGCCCTTAACCTTTTTCTTTTAGTTTTTTCCTTTCCTTCATTGTTTCTTCAAAATTCACTGGTGGTTGTGGTGGACGATCCGGCCAATCTTTTCTAGCAGGTTCAACAAAATTTCTCTGTAAAAAATCGGATGTCTTTTTCAAAATTTTATCTCCTTTTTTTGTTCTTGTTCAGTCTAATCTTCTTTGATCAATTAATTCCCTTAGATTGTGAACTTTATTTCTAATTCCAAAGCCTCTTTCAAGAAACTTAAATCTTGGAAATCTCATCAGTATTCCTCGAATTCTTCTTTTCCTTTCAGATAGGTTGAGAACCATGCTTTGAATTCCTTGTTTTTCCTATATTTTTCAAGCACTTCTTTATCACTCAAAACTTTTGCTTTTTTATTAAGTGCTTTTCTGATCCCTGCTTTTTCACTCTTCTTAAGTTTCTTCAAAATTTCTTTCAAATACTCCGTTGCTTGATCATGTTCTCTTTCTATTTCCACAACCCATCTTCCTTTCTCAATTCTCGGGCCACTAAGTGCTTTCTTATGCGTTTTCAGGAACTGTTCTGAATGCTCTTCACTAGTAACCCAAGGCCCTGTTCTTTTCTGGGCTTTTTCCAATTTATTCGCTTCCAGATCAAAAACAAGAATAATTTCCTTTTCCTCATCACTCCAAGCAGCGTTCCTTAAAAGCTCAAAATCTTTTTCCCCCAAAGCAGAAACAATTTTTTTCCCTAATCTTCTTATCTGCCCCCATAAAATATCTGAAAGTTCCTTTGCAGGATAACCTATCTGAACAATAATAAGCCCTTCTTTCTCAACAAGTTTTTTTGCTTTTCCCGAATCGAGAGTTTTTGTTTTTGCTCCGAAGAAAAATTTTGAAGAAGGTTTTTTCAAAAAAGCCCTTGTTGCAGCAACTATTCTTGCGTATTGATTAACACTTAATGCCGCTGCAACGTTCCTTTTAGAATCAACAGGATCAACTATAATCAAAGAAGAATCAAATTTCTTCAAAGCTTCTTTTTTGTTAAGTTGTTTTTCAATATCTATTATTTCATGTTCCTGCCATTTGGTCATTGCTTGTATTGTTTTCTTAAAAGAACCATAATTAACAATCAATAATTCAGTTACATATCCCGGAACCGAACTCACTTTCAAATCAGCACCATAAGCTTTTATTCCTTTCAAAAACTGTTTAAGCAACCTAACCTCATTGCATAATTCAGGAGTTAATTTTTTTTGCAAATATTTATTATGAAAGCTTGTTCTATCAACTGCACTCCGTAATTTTTGTGTGTCTTCTATTGAATATGCAGGAACTATTTCCACATCAAATCCTTTAATCACACCGCGGATATAAGGGTGTTCGGAATAAGCTTTTTCCCATTTGTGACCACGGAACACATTTTTACCAATTCTAAGCCCTTCTTTTTCAAATTCTTCTCTTGAAATTTTTTCAGGAAAAAACACAAAAATATCAAGATCGTTATCTCCGCGTAAATGCGTGTTTCTTGCATTACTTCCCACTAATTCTACGCCAATATGTTTTCCTTTGATTTTTGTTATTTTTTTTATTATTTCAGTTGCCAGTGCCTCTTGTTTAATCCTCTCAGTTTTTGAGGGAGTAATTCTTTTGATTACAGTGTTTAATATCTTGTTCATCCTAACCACGGTTACGTTTTATATAGTATAAATCTGTACTATAAATAGCTATTCTAAGTGGTTTTAATGGCATTTCAGTTTGCGGAAAAGAAAGGAAACAAGATTGATTCTTATGGTCAGACGGTTATCTATGAAGGGTTCCCTTTTTTCTTTTATGATGTAAAAGAACCAAGTTTTAATGAGGAAGAAAATATTATGAATGAATCCCTGACCAACCTTATTACTGGTCGTTGGAGTTTTGATGAGGTTCAGGGGCAGTTAGAAAAGCTGTTTTCAAAGCAGTTTATGGAACAGTTCAGGGAAAAAATCATCAAGCCAGTAACTTACAGTGATGCTTTGGAATATTTACTGCCAACCGATGATTATAATACTCTAAAATTGACTCTTATAACTTTATTCAAGGAATTTTTGCCGAGTGTAAAAAACCATTCATTATTAGCAGATAAAATCCTCGGGGACTCGATTGGTTATGGGAAAATAAACTCTTTTGTTTTGGATGAAAGTTTAGAAGAGGTAATGGTTAATGGTTATGATAAGAGTGTTTTTGTTTTTCACAAAAAGTATGGCCACTGTAAAACTAATGTAGATTTTGTTAACAAAAAATCTCTTGATTCTTTGTTGCAAAAAGTTGCTCACACTGTAGGAAAAAATTTTGATGCTGACACTCCTTTATTGGATGCACGCCTTCCTGATGGTAACAGGGCTAATGCCACATTTCCTTATGTAACTCCGTTTGGTCCAAGTCTTACAATCAGAAAGTTTTCCAGTGTTCCTCTTAGTATTATTGATTTAATTGCTAACAATACTGTTTCAAGTGAGCTTGCAGCATTTCTTTGGGTTATGGTTGAGGGAATGGGTGTTGAGCCAATGAACATTATTATTACTGGGGGGTCGGGTTCCGGAAAAACAACAACCCTGAATGCATTGACTGCTTTTGTAAGGTATCCTGAAAGAATTATTTCTATTGAAGATACTCTTGAACTGCGTTTGTTGGGACGACAAAATTGGGTTCAGATGGAATCCAGGCCTGCAATGAAAGGACAGGAAGGTATCACTATGGATGACTTGTTAAAGAACGCCATGAGGATGAGGCCTGATAGGATTGTTGTTGGAGAGGTAAGAGGAAAAGAAGCAGAAACTCTCTTTGTTGCAATGGACACTGGCCACAAAGGATCTATGGGAACATTACATAGTAATTCTGCTAAGGAAATGCTTCTAAGGCTGCAGGCAAAACCAATGGGAGTTCCTGATGCATTGATTCCTTTGCTTAATCTTATTGTTGTGCAGTACCGACTTTATGTTAAAGGAAAAGGAATTCAGAGAAGAATCATTTCTGTTACTGAGGTTAGTTCTATGGACAAGCATGCTTTGCTTAGCAATGTTTATGAGTGGGATCGCAGAGCTGATCTTATAAGAAGAACCGATGTTCCGATGAAACTTATTGAGATCTTATCTGAAAAAACATTAAAATCCAAAAAAGAAGTTGAGATGGAAGTTAATGTCAGGAAAAGGATTCTTGAGTGGATGCTGAAAAACGAAATCCATACTCAACCGGAAGTTGAGGTTGTTATTCAACAGTATTATTACAATCCGGAAGGTCTTTTAGAAAAGGTTCTTGCTGAAGAGCCTCAGTAATTATTCTAAATTTTTTCTGAATGTTTTTTCAAGTTTTTCAAGTCGTGCATAATTTTTCCTGACCAATTCATTTGCTTCTTTTAACACTTTCAATAATTGTTTCTTGTTTATAAGTTCTTCTTCCCCGTTTTTAGCTGGAAATTCCATTCTTTCTGTTCCCTGTAATTCTATCATGAATTTTCCTTTTTCGGCAAGCATTATTCCGCCTCTTTTGACACCTGCTTCTTTCATTGCTTTTAAGATTGCGTTTGATTTTTCTAAATCAGCACACCCAATATGTAAAATAAAAGGATCGACTTTGAACCATAGTTTTCCTTTTATTTTTTCATTAAAACCTTCCTCAAGTTCTTCTTTTGTGATTTCCCTGTGCCATTTTCTGTGGAAAAAATTATCTATTTTCCTGTCGCTTCTTTTTTCAAGTAATATTATTCTTCCGCTGCAGCAGCTGGAAGTATAGTAATTTTTTGTTGAAATCACATAATCACAAAGCCCCTGCATCTGCTCATCAACCTTTCCTTGGCTTAAAGCTGTTTGGTAGGTTTGTGTGTGTCTTTGTTTTATCATCTCAAATCTGGTTGGCTTAGCATTCATGTAAAGTCCTCTTTTTTGGCCTCTTATAGGCTTTTTTTACCAATTGTTTTATTTATTCTTCTGCTATAATCCTATTTTGGGGGAATCAATTTTGTTTAAATATATTGCCATATTAAGCATGTTTTTATTGTTAGTCTCATTGGCTTTTGCTGAGGTTAACGTTCTTTATCCTGTGGAAGCAACCCTTCAAAGCGGCAATACTATCCAGGCTGGTTCAGTAAGTCCTAATCAGGTTTTTGAATTGATTTTTTCAGATAATTCAGGTTATGGTTTTGAATGGGATGCTATTACAATTAATGAAGCTTCTTTGCCTTCAGGCTGGAAGATTGTTTCTCAGAATATTACTGATACTTCTTTGATAATAAACATCAGTGTTCCTAAAAATGCCCAGCCAAACTTTTATGTTCTTGAATTTTCATTAGCAAACAGTAACAATCCTATTGTGAAGGATTCAATTAGTGTTAGTGTTGTTGTAAAACAAAATTTACTGGATGTTTCTTTTGCAAGGCCTCCAATAGAAGATGTTTCTGTTGTGGGTGAATCTGTTTTTTACAAAGGGATTGTTTCTAATTCCTCAATTGCCTATCAAAAAATTGTTTTTTCTTCTGATGTTCCATCAAATTGGTTTGAACGCGTTGTTTTTGAAGCAGAGCCAAACAGCTTGAGAGAGGTAGAACTTGAATTAAATCCTAAGTCTTACGGGAAACATTCTTTTTCTTTCCAAGTGTTGGATGAAGAAGGCACAATAATTAAAAGTTATTCTTCAGAATTAAACGTACGCCCTACTCTGAAAGGAAAGTTCAGTTCTGCATTATCCGGTTTTCCTTTCTTTACTTTCAGTTTGGTTCCATTCCAGTTATTAGATTCTTTTGTTTCCTTAATTTTGCCTAATTAAGAATTTTCCCCATATAAATTCCGTCTCTTTTGTAACCAAGTTTTTCCAAATAGTATTCTCTAGCCCCAACACCACTTATAACTAGTAATTTATCCGCGCTGAATTTTTCTTTTGCAATTTTTTCAGCTTGTTCCATTAACTTTTTACCAAAACCTTTGTGTTGTGTGCTTTCAGAATCTGTTTTCCCTATCCCGACTTCCGAACCAAGAACATGCAGTTCTCTTATTACACAAGTTTTTTCCGTGAACTCTTCCCTGAACGGTTTCCATGGTTTTCTTAACCTGCAAAACCCAACAATCAATTCGTTCTTTGTATCCTCAAATGAAATAAAAACTTCTTTTCCTTTACTTGCTTCGTATTCCTTTTCAACTAATTCAACCTTTGAATAATCTGTTTCTTTTCCTTTTCCTTGGTTTATACCCGATTCTCTGCATCTTATGCATTTGCACTTAATTCCTTTTCCTTTTGCTTTTTCCTCAATTATCTGCCTTAAATTATTCTTATCAACCCCGCCTTTGGAGTATTTTGTCGGTATATCTCTTTGTACACGGTGTACTCTTGTGTAAGAAGGAAAATATTTTTTTGCTTCAGAAATAATCTCTGCAGCCTCTTCAGTATCTAACGGAGTAAATTTTCCATTTTCATAAAGTTTTTCCAATGCAGTTCCTGGCATAACCATGCAAGGGTAAATTTTCAATCCATCCGGTTTAAAATCCGGGTTTTCAAATAGTTCCTTAAACATTTCAACATCCTTTTCTTTAGAACTCAAAGGCTGCCCCGGCATCATGTGATAAGTTACTTTCAATCCCGAATCTTTCAAAAGCCTTGTTGCTTCTATTGTATCATCTATTGTATGTCCTCTGTTTGTGTATTTCAGAACATCATTGCTTGTGCTCTGAGCCCCAAGTTCAACCCTTGTGGTTCCTAGCTTT
This sequence comes from Candidatus Iainarchaeum sp., assembly GCA_002687735.1. Taxonomy (GTDB): domain Archaea; phylum Iainarchaeota; class Iainarchaeia; order Iainarchaeales; family Iainarchaeaceae; genus UBA493. The sequence goes on from NZBD01000015.1 coordinate 105,345, forward strand.
AACATCCGGTCAATTTCTTTTTCTTTACACCAATCAGGTTTTGTTTCAATGCACATTGTAACTATTCTCACATTTGCTTTCTCATTCCTCAAATGTTCTTTCTCAACAATAGGTTCATGCTTTTGTTTCAATAATTTTTCTTTCAGGTTTTTGTTAAATCCCTTATTTTGTTTTGAAAAAAATTCATTGAACTTTTCGGAATCGAATTTCCCTTTTGGGAACATGTTTTCTGAAAAATCATTTACCGCTTGGAATGCTTCGGAAATAAATTTCTCCTGATACTCAAAAGGAAAACTTGGAAAAGTTCCTCCCATAATTATTAATTCCAGTTTTTGCGGATTGTGAGCGGTAGAATAATACTGTGACAACCTGTTCATTGTCTGGAGATAAGAATCATAAGAATTGCTTATTGCCCGCATTGTTGCAGGTTCGTTTCCAGTGTAGCTTTGCGGAACATCCCCAAAAAAACTATCAGGACCGCCAGGACAATAAATGCATGTTCCATGCGGACATTTTATTGGTTTAGTCATTATTGCTATTGGTGCAACTCCTGAAAGTGTCCTTAATGGTTTTATTGAAAGTATTTTGCTTAATTTTTTTGATGGCTTTTTTGAATGGCTTAAAATATCCGGATTGGACGGAACCTCATTTAAGCCCACTTCTTTTCCAATCTGTAGCTTGAATTTATTCAGCTCGTCTTTAGTGTTAATCCTGTTCTTTTCAACTGCCTCAATTATTTGGGTGCAGAATTGCTGTAATTTTGTTGTCATGACTCAATTTTTTTCCCTGAAAAGGTTTTTATTGAGTGTTAGCGTTCTTTTTTGGATGACTAATGCCGAACAGGAATTTGTGGATTATGTGCAGAAATATCCTGAATGCTATGCTATTGCACAATCTGAGATATTCATGAAATTCTTAAAGCTCATTTCAGAGTCCCCTAGGTCAATTTCTGAGTTTTTAACAGCCATTCCGAATATTGAGGATTTTGATTTACAGCTTATTGTTCTTGCTTTAGAATCCGCAAAACTCACTAAAAAAAGTAGAAGTATTCAAACTGAAGTATATTATCTCACGGATAAGGGAAAAACTCTTCTAACTAAGTATAAAAATGCAAAAAAAGGCCTTTAAGGGGGGCTTTAAACATGCTTTACTGCGTTCTCTTTTATAAATATATTATATAATATACTATATATTAACACTCAAGGATGGGGGATTTTTTTGGGGAAAATATTATTAGCGGTACTTGGCATAGGAAAAGGCACTTGGGGGCATGTAGCTAGGCTTATCTCAGAGGAAGAATGGGATAAAATTATTCTGATTTCTAATGAATGGGGCAAGGAAAATTTTGCTCCTGCGAAAGAATGTGACTGGATTATTGTTAATAACCGCGCTGGTTTTGAAATAATTAAGGATGAAATAAAGAAACAGCTTCCTGATGGCGAATTAGCAGTTTCACTTATCAGTGGTTCAGGAAAAGAACATATGGCTGTTCTTGCTGCTTTGAAAGCAAAAAAATCAAAATATGAAACAGTAATCCTGACTGGTGAAGGAACGAAATATTATTAATCACACTTTTTTCTTTTCGTGAAAAGAAAAAACTGTACCAAAAAGAAAAGCAAGCTTCGCATAATGTTTTAATTTCTTTGAACTAATTTCTTTAATGCCTGATTTAATTTTTTTGTTAGTTTTAGTTGCTGCAATAATTTTATTTCTTTTAGTTCTGTTTTTGCTTTCGAGATTAAGTTCTTTAGAACAAAGATTAAGTGAATTAAAGTTTTCCAAATCCTCCCAATCTGTTAAGTACGGTAAAATGACCGAACAGTTCATTCCTTTCACAAAAGATTTTCCTTTTAACCCTGATAATTTTCGTTTTTTGGGAAACCCGATTGACGGAGTTATTTTTGAGGAAGATAAAGTTATTTTTGCAGAATTCAAAACAGCTTCTTCTCAGCTTTCACAAAAGCAAAGAAATATTCGTGATTTAGTTAAATCGAAAAAAGTTGAATGGTTTGAGTATAAATTAAAGTAATTACTTTTCCTTAGCTTTTTTAATCTCTTTGTAAAATTGTTCTTCCTCAACAACCTGTTCCAGAGTTTTACTTTCAATTGTTTGCTTTACAATTGAATTAATAAAACCAAGAATAAGAATTAATCCTAAAAACACATAACCTATTGTGAAAAGTTTTCCAAGATTAGTTTGTGGCGCTAAGTCCCCATACCCTACAGTGGTTAGTGTTATTACCGTAAAGTACAAAGAATCCAGTAAACTCCATTGCTCTACTTGATTATAAAAAATAGTCCCAATTCCAAGGGTCACGGTTAGTAAAAGTATTAATGCTTCTGTTTCTGCCCCCCTAAAACCTCGCCAGACGGCTTTAACAAAAAATATTGCTTTTTCGATAAATGCTTTCATTTTGAACGTTTAAAGTATGTGTTTTGTCAGATTTAAAGGTTGCCTTGTCATTTCCAGTCTGATTTATACCTGAGAACAGCAGCAATTCCGCCAAATCCAAGTATTTTTTCCCCTGCTTCGTTTTTGCCTGAAATAAAAATAATCTTCCCATGTAATTGTTCAGCTTTATCAAGTATTTGTTCTGTTTCTTCTCTTTTTTCTGAAAGCATTTTTTCATGAACCACCAGCTCATCAACAGCACCAGAATCAATTGCTTTTTTTACTTCCTCAAAACCAATTGCACTTAAACCATTTGAAACCCCGACGAGAATTTTTTCAACAGCTTTAGTTTCTTCAGCTGCATGGAACCCTTCAATAAGCTGGTCTATTTTTCCGCTTTTTATAAGTTCATTTAAACCTGTTATTCCAACTGAATTTGTTGATTCAAAGTTTGGTTTTAGTTTTGAGTTTTTTTCTTTTAAGAATTTTTCAAAATTTTGTTTCTCAAAACCAGGGCCGGCTATAACGATTTTTTTAGGCTCCAGTTCAGTGAGTTTTTTCAAAAGTTCATCAAAGTAAGGGTTTCCTTTTTCGGCGTTCTCAAATCTTTTGCCGCCTTTTTTTCCAAGGATTTTTGCTTTCTTAGCAAGTCCAGAATCTTTCAGGAAAGCAAGTTCTGCTTCCTCATCATCCATAACAACTAATAGCAAATTTTCTCTGCCGGATGCTTTTTTTGCTCTCTCAAGCCTGTCAATATGGTACTTTTTCAGTGCTTTTTTTGTAATCCTTATTTTTTCTCCTGCCTCAGCTTCAATAGTGTGATGGCTTTTCAATTCCACTAATTCTGTTGGTTTTGCAGAAACAACAATTCCCTGAATTCTTAATTGATTTGTTGTTTCATGGAACTCTGCTTTTTCAACTTCCAGTTCCACAAAAATTTTCTGCTTGAAAGCTTTTTCTCCTTCATTTTTTGGCTTGATTTTTCTTTCAGACTCACCGCTAACCAAATCTCCCCGCTCTATGAGTTTTTCAATATGCCATAAGTCATCAAATGAATCAGGAATGACTTCGAAATAATTGTTTTTCTGATCAACTTTGAGTATTTTCATAATAATTCATGTGGCTGTAAACAGTTAAAAAACCTTAGAACAGAATTCTAAGATGGCAAGAATAGCAGTATCAGAACCACAGTTGCGGCTGTGGACGCCCTTCGGGCGGCGTCCATCTCGCTTGGGCTCGATAGGACTTGGAAGGGATTAGTAATGGCAAGAATAGCAGTATTGGAAAAGGATCGTTGTATCAACAAAGAGGGCTGTAATTTCATTTGTGGCAATGTTTGTCCTGTAAATAGAGCCGGTAAGGAATGCATTTCCCTAGATGAGGAAACAAACAAGCCGGTTATAAGTGAAGACCTCTGCATAGGCTGCAATATTTGCGTAATCAAATGCCCGGTTGATTGTATTTACATTGAGAATCTTGTGCAGGAACTAAATGAGGAGCCGGTTCAAAGATTTGGTGAAAATGAGTTTAGAGTTTACAGATTGCCTCTTATAAGAGAAGGAGAAATTGTAGGTTTGATTGGAAGAAACGGTATTGGAAAAAGCACTATTCTAAATATCCTTTCAGGTCAGTTAGTGCCGAATTTAGGGGATTATGAAAACGAACCAAATTATGATAAAGTAATGAATTTTTTCAAGGGAAGAGAATTACAGGATTACTTTTCTTCATTAAAAGAAAAATCAATAAAAGTTTCTTTCAAACCACAGAACATCAACGATATCCAAAAGGCTTACAAAGGAAATGTAAATGATTTGCTGAAAAAGGTTGATGAAAGAAAAAAACTGAAAGAAATTTCCAAAATATTAAGAATTGAAAAAATTCTTGAAAGGGATTTAAAAAGTTTAAGCGGAGGAGAACTTCAAAGAGTTGCTATTGCAGCTGCTGCTTTGAAGGATGCTGATTTTTATGCGTTTGATGAACCAACATCTTATTTAGATGTTAAAGAACGTTTGAACATGGCTGCATTATTAAGATCTTTAGCAGTTGAAAAGAAAACAGTTATTGTTATTGAGCATGACTTAGCAGTTTTGGATTATTTGAGTGATTATGTTCATTTGCTTTATGGAAAAAAATCAGTTTATGGAATTGTTTCAAATTCTAAAAGTGTAAAAAATGGCATTAATGAATTTTTGGAAGGTTTTGTAAAAGATGAAAATGTGAGATTCAGAAAAGAAGAATTAAAATTTGAGGTTAAGCCTTCAACTGATTTTAAACTGAAAAATATTGTTGCAAAGTATCCTTCTATGAAAAAATCTTTTGAGAATTTTTCTTTGGAGGTTGAAGGCGGTGAATTAAGGGAAGCAGAGGTATTAGGAATTATGGGTCCTAATGGTATTGGTAAAACCACTTTTGTAAAGATGTTGGCAGGAGTTGAAAAGCCTGATGAAGGTTCTATTGATCTTTCTCTTAAAGTTTCTTACAAACCTCAGTATCTTTCTCCTGAACAAGGAGTTACTGTTGCTGATTTTATTACTTCTCAAAACATAGACCGTGCTGTTTTCAAACAAGAGGTAGATAGACGTCTTTTCATTAGTGAGTTAGAAAACCATAAATTAGAGGAACTTTCAGGAGGGGAGCTCCAGAAAATTGCAGTAGGAATGGCCTTATGCAGAAACGATGTTGAATTAGTGCTTTTAGATGAACCAACAGCTTTTGTCGATATTGAGGATCGTCTCAATATGGCTGACACTATCAGGTCTGTTACTGATTCAAAAAAGAAAGTTTGTCTGGTTGTTGACCATGATCTTGTGTTTCAGGATTCTGTTAGTGACCGCTTAATGATTTTTGAAGGAGAATCTTCAGTGAAAGGTTTAGCCAGGAAGCCTTTCACAATGCATGATGGGATGAATCACTTTTTGAAATCCATGCAACTTTCATTTCGACGCGATAAAACAAACGGTCGCCCTCGTGCAAATAAACCAGGTTCACAATTAGATAAGGAACAAAAAGCCAAGGGCGAATATTACTATTCAGTAGAATAATTTAGTAATAATACCTATATTCAACAGTGTATGTTACCTCTGCTTCTCCTTTTGCAGGAACATTCACATTAAACTCTATCTCACTTGAACTCTTTTTATCATATGGGAGTGAATTCTTTGTAATAGTCCAGCTTGAACCAAGATTTTCTTTAACTATAACATTAACTGCTTCATCTTTCTGGTTTTCCAGTTTAATTTTATACTCGTATTTATAGAATCCTTTTCCAAAATTTTCAGAGTTAGTTTGTGTTCTTTCTCCAGTAACATCAAATGCATTCCCCAAAAATAATTCTAATTCATCCTCTGTTTTTGTATGATCTATTTCATCTTCTCCAACGAACTGTAATTGTCCGTCAGAATCTTTTTTGTAAACTCTCACAATTCCTTTTGGTAAAGGCATTCCTAATCCTTGTGATTCTGAATTGTTAAATCTAAGTTTTACCTGAACTTTATTCCCATTACTTTGTCCATCATAAACAAATTCTTTCTGAGATGAAACATTATTTGCGGATAATAATGAAATTTGTTTGGTTTCATTATTGTTAATTGTAGTTTTCCTGTCTAAAGTGTACAAATAGTATTCAAATAATGCTTCTTCCCCGAACTGTTTTGGTACAGCCGCTCCGTCAGACATTGCATATTCAAACACTTCTCTATACTGAGGACTTTCCTGTACTCTATGAATATCCCCTGCAACAAGTTTTAGTTTTGTATCAGGATAACCTGTTCCTGAATTATTTGTTATTGTAGTCCAGCCAGTAAAATCCAATGCAGTGTCATCATCATTTACTGTTGCAATATAATCAGCCCTCCAATCAAGACCGGTTGTTAAGTAAACGGTTTGAGTTTCTCTGTTTCCTGCCTGTTCTGCGTAAATTTTCCATACTAATGTAGGCTTTGTAAGAAGCCCTCCTGGAAGTTCTGTGAATTCTATTTTATTAGTATTTGAAAGTGCAATTATTTTTCCATCAGAATTCAATACAATTCCGTCATTAAAACTCAATAGTACGCCAGTGTATTCTTTTACTTGATCTCCTTCCACAACCTGAACCGTAATTTCCTTATCCAAATACTTTTCCAGAATTTTGTTCTTACTCACAAGGTCGTATTCGTAATTTTGTTCAACAACAAAAGAACTCGGAAAACTTAAATCCTGAAAGAAAACACTTGTGGCATCTATGCCAGATGCAATATCCTTAAACTGAACCAAATTAATTCCCTGTTCCAAAAACATCTCTCTGACATCTTTCACCAATGCAAAATCCTGATTATAAACAGTTATTTCACTGGAACCTTTTTCTCCAATATTCTGAGCAGTATCATCAAACAACACTACCTCTGGCTTCCCAACAGCAACTTTGTAAGAAACCTCATTAACATTAAAATTTGGCTTTGCTTTTACAGTTATCTGTTCATTGCCGATTATGCTGTTTAATCCTATAAGGCCAATAAGAAGAACTATCCCAATTCCAAATACAAGTTTTTTATCCATTTTTTTTCACCTGATTAACTAACTCATTTCAAATTTAAACTCTTTTCTTTTTCCTTAGGCTTTTCCCTAATTCTCCTCAACCAATTGGGACAACCATAAAGTAACAAACACAGCAGCTATTGTGACAATAATTGCATATGTTAGCATCGGAAACAAAGTGTTTGGTTCGCCAAAAAATTCTATGAAAAGAGCCTGAATTGCATCATTCCATGCTAATGCTGCAACAAACCCAAAAGCGGCAGTAGCTAAAGTCATAAGCCTTTGAAATATTCTTTTTTTCTTGGGTACTAATCGCATAACTTCATTAGGAATTGTTCATATTTATTGTTTTTGGTTTTGCTGTTTCATTCTTAAACTTTTCAATACGCTCCTATATTATGTGTTCGATTATAGGGATTTATTCCAAACAAGGCAGAGACGTTTCTGATTATTTGCATACTTTAATGGATTCATTAAAACACAGAGGTCCAGAAGCTTTCGGAATTAAAACCCCCAAAGAAGAATCCAAATCCAAATCATTTAAACAATTAAAATCCCTGAAAAATCCAGTGGCTCTTGGGCATTGCTTGCTTTCGACAACAGGTTATGGTATACAGCCCATTTCAAAAGGAAATGTTTCGGTTTCCCATAATGGCCAGATTTACAATCATAAAAAACTCGTGAAAGAAAAAAATCTTGCTTCTGATTCTGAAGCGATTGTTCATTTTTTTGCAAATGAATTAAAAAAAGGTTCTTTTGCAAATGCTTTAAAAAAATTCATGAAAAAAGCAGAAGGAGAATATTCTGTTGGTTTGCTTCATAAAAATTCTCTGTATGCTTTCCGTGATCCAATAGGATTGAAGCCATTGTGGTTTGGTTCTAATGATTCGGTTTTTGCTTTTGCTTCAGAGCCAAGTGCTTTAATGAAAATAGATATCCAGTTCCCACAGCCTCTGTTGCCGGGGCATATGTTAAAAATAACAAAAAATGGCTTTGAAATAAAAAAAGTTTTTACTGTTGAAAACTTCAGGAAAACAGTTCCAAAGAAGCATTCAGCAGAAAATCTAAAATCTGCTTTTGATGAAACAATAGAATCACAAACAATAGGGTTGCAGAAAGCAGCTGTTCTTTTTAGTGGCGGGATTGATTCTGCTTTAATTGCAAAAGCGGTTGCCGAAAAAGTCTCTGATACAAAGCTTTTTGTTGTAGGAACCAAAAACAGCCAGGATATGGTTACCGCCAAAGAAGTTGCAAAAGAATTAGGATTGAAATTGGAACAAATTGAGCTTTCCGAGGAAAAAATAAAAAAACTCATGTTTTGTTCAATGAAAATTCTTTCTTTTTTTGATGAAATGCAAATTGGGATTGCTGTTCCTGAACTCGCTTGTGCAGAAGAAATCAAGAAACAAGGTTACAGAGTCGTTTTTTCAGGTCAAGGCTCAGATGAGGTTTTTTGTGGTTATAATAATTATATTAGGGTACTTGAGAAGAATAGTTTTTCTGCTGTTGAGGAAGAAATATGGTTTTCTATTTCTAGAATGTGGTCAAGAAATTTTTATAGGGATGATGCAATAATTGCCAGTGAATCTCTTGAGTTAAGGGTTCCGTTAGTTTCAATGCAGTTTTTGAAACAAGCAATGACTATTCCTGCAAAAGAAAAAATTAAAAATAAAGAGGATAAAATCAGAAAATGGCCTATTAGAGAAATAGCAAAACTTTACAATATTCCTGATTCTGTTGCTTTAAAACCTAAGAAAGCTCTGCAGTATGGTTCTGGTTCCCAAAAAATCGTTTCTAAAATCTTGAAAGGAAATTAAATTCCGTCCTGTTCTGTGATTCCTGAAATCCGGTCATCCACTTGGCATATTTCAATTATTTCAATTGGAGCTCCGGGGAGAGTTATATTTGTCGGAACTGCTTGCTTATAAATTTCCACATCTCTTGTTTCTGTAACCTTGAATCCTTCCACAGAAACAGAACATTCAAGAGTTCCTGTAACATTTAATTGGTGAACGATAGCTCCAGTAATTTCCGGTCCCTCTGAAAATCCACATTCAACAAGCGATTTTATGTTAAAATTATTTATTACTTCCTGTAAATATGTTTCAATCCTTGCAATGCCTACAGGAGGAATAAAGTCACATGCTGGCGGAATTGATTCATCATAATAAGTTTTTGATGTTGCCTTATCAAGAACCCAGATTAAGTTGTTTGTTTTTACATTAACTTCTTTTGCGGCTTCCATTTTTATGAAAGAATCATTATTAGTTGTAAGGTTTAGTGATGCGTTTGCAACAAAAATTAATATTGCGATTGCACCAACCGCTACCCATCCGGAAATAAATCCTTTCATGTTGCCCTGCATTCTTTCACCTTGCTGTTTAGAGTATCTGCTTCATCATGCTCAAATAATTCTTTACAGTTTACTATTAATCCTTCTTCAATAGTAGCAGTTCCATCCGTATAAAAAGCAATTAATGAATTATCTGTTGCTTTTGCACTCAGTAATGACTGCTGAACTTCTCCGGTTGAGGCAATATTAGAAACCGCCAGTCCTGAAAAAAGAGCTATTATTACAACCATTGCGAGAATCGCATCCGTGCTGAATATCACTCCTTTCATTCTTTCCACACCTTTATTGTTAATTCATTTATTGTTGAATCGTAAGGGCAATTAGTTCCGCTTGTAATACAATTATCAAAATCATCCTTGTTGATGTTGTTTCCGCTTAAAAATTCTCTTTTAATAACCAGAACATTTTCTGCATCTTCTGGAGCATCGTCTGAGCAATCGCCCATTATTAATGGAGCATCTGCATCATTTGTTTCATCAACAAGAGTTATGTAGCAACCAAATGTTTCTGGTATCATTAAAAATCTTTTTTGTAATGCGCCTTGAAAATTCGGAGTATCTACACAACCCAATAATTCATAACCCTGGTCATTAAAACTTGGGTTCCCTGAATTGCTTGGAGTACAGCTATATTCTCCGAGATAATTGTTTCCTGCATTAATTGCTATTGCTGTTAATTCATTTCTCAATCTTGCTTCTTTAATTTCATAAGCGCTTAACTCGTAAACATTCAGAAGCATTCCTATTGCTAGCACTGCTAATGTCATTGCTATTAAAAAATCAAGTGAAAATATTTGCCCTTTTGTTTTTTGTTTTTCCATAATCATTCCTTTGTAATTGTTATTGTATCTCCGCAATATATTGTTCCGGTAGAAGGTTCAATCTTAATTTTACTTAAATCAAGGTCAGTATATTTGCGGTCTGTTCCTGAATCAAGATCCGTAACAGTAATATCGGCATTTGTTGAATTGCCAATATCAACTTCACACTCAATAGAATTTGGAATAGTGTACTCCATTTCCGCTCCGTAAGCTTTTACGGATCCAACTGCACTGTAAACATCTAATAAAACAGAATCTAATGCATTTTTAGTTTTCGATTCCTGGATTGTTACATTGAAACCTTCCATGTAAGCCTGCATCAAAAGCAGGAACAAAACCGCCGCCAATATAGCCAGCAATAGATCCATGCTTAATTGTCCTTTTTTCATTGCTATTGAATATACATTCTTTTTATATAAAATTAGCGTCAGACTGCTTATTCTAAGTAATAATGATTTATTGCGTTCAGGTTTTCATCTAATTCATAAACAAGAGGTTTCCCTGTAGGTATTTCAAGAGAGGGTATTTCTTCATTACTAATATTATCTAAATGCTTTACAAGTGCCCTTAGACTATTCCCATGGGCAGAAATAAGAATCTTCTTTTTTTGTTTTAATTGAGGGACAATTTCACTTTCCCAATAAGGAAGAACCCTTTCAATAGTGTCCTTAAGGCTTTCACCCATTGGTTTCTGATCTTCTCTTAACTCAGAATAAATCTCATCATAACTAGGATTGCTTTTATCATCTTTTTCAAAAAGAGGCGGCCTTACATCAAAACTTCTTCTCCAAACATGAACCTGTTCTTCCCCGTGCTTTTTTTTCATCTCATCTTTATTTAATCCGGTCAAAGCCCCATAATGTCTTTCATTAAGTCTCCAGCTTTTTTTAACAAGAACATCCAAACCCATTTCTTTCAGACACAATTCTGTTGTCCGGATTCCTCTTTTCAAATAAGAAGTGTAAACAAGATCAAATGAATATCCTTTTTCCTTCAGTATTTTTCCTGAATTAATACATTCCTGTATTCCTTTTTCAGAAAGATCAACATCTTTCCAGCCAGTAAACCTGTTTTCCAGATTCCACTGGCTTTGACCATGCCTTAATAAAACGAGTTTTATTTTTTCCATCAAATCACTTTCAGTTGTTCTTGGTTTCCTTTATTATCAAAAGCTCGTATTGTATTTAAATCGTAAGGATGGCTTATAATTATGTGTATGTTTCCGAATTTTCTGAATGCATCAAGATCTGCTTTTGAAGGATGATTATAAACTGAAGGATGGCTATGGATAGTTCCTATAATTTTTTTGTCAAACGGAATTAAATCAGACCTGAAACTTGAAAAGTTTTTTCCGTAAGTGGCCGGAACAATAACCAGTTCCTCAATAAGTTTGCTTGTTCCGCCAAGCATTGAAAAGAACTCATCAGGATAAACATTCCTTGCTGCCATTATTATTGATTCAACAACCTCTTTTTTTATCATAAACATAAATAGATTTCTTTTCTGTTATTTAAAAACCAATTCCGAGATAAAAAAGCATTGTCGGAACCATAAGAAATGACATAACCAAGCTTCTTTTTGTTTTGCTTGCCAGACCAAATAAAGAAACACCCGTTGCACTCAAAGCCACAATTAAACCAGTTACTCCTGAAAAATGAAACACAACAAAAATCAAAAATATTAAAATTCCCTTGCTTATGTTTTGGTAGTTCATTTTTGTAATTTTGATTGCTTTTCCCGCAACAAATTCACTAGTAATTGCAGCCAGACCAATGCTAATAACCGCTCCTGCAAGCAACACAGGAAAAATCTCCAAATCAATTTCAATAATGCTGTTTAATGCTACTGCCATTCCGGTTCTTGTTTTTCCAATAATAAAAAGCATCAGCAAACTAAACAATAAATTAGCTGTATTAACGCCGCCTATTATTGTTAAGTAACCCCGCTTACCAATGTTTGTAAAAATTTTTTTTGAAACAAAAGCAGCCTGACTCGGGCCTATCCCGGGAAATATTGAAATTAATCCTGCAACAAAACCAGCCAGCAATGCAGTTTTCGAACTTCCTTTTCCAAAACTTTTTTTTTGTTCGGGTATTTTAGTATTTGAAAAAACCGATTGCAATAAACTCGGGATTGCGAAAAACCCTATTACTAAAGCCAGTACCGGATTTTTTATTCCTGAATTAAGGGAAATAATTCCTAACGCTGATGAAATCAATATTATAAAAAGTGCATTAGGTTTCTTTTTTTCACTGAGAAATAATAAAAGCAATGTTCCGAATAAGATTGTTGGAATTATAAGAGGCAGAGTTTCATTGTAATTGTCTGCAAAAGAAAAAAAGAATGGCATTAAAAGTAATGCGGTTATTGAAGCAAACAATCCTCCAAAAATAGTAAGTTGTATTGCTTCAAACCCTTTTCCTTGTAATAGCATTCTGTGACCCGGAAGAATACTCAAAAAACTTTCCTCTGATGGTGCGCCTAATAATATTGTCGGGATCGCGTCAACAAATGAATGGGTGATGCTCATGGAAATTACAAACAAAGCAAACCCAAGATTTTTTTCTAAAGGAGAATAAATTGTTATTAATGCAATTGTGTTTGCGTGTAATCCCGGAATTAATCCTGTTGCGGTTCCTGCGATAATCCCTATTAACAAAAAATTTATTTCCTCTATCAAATTCTCTCAACTTTTTTCACTATTAATTCTAATTCGTTTTTGTAACTGCTGATTTTTGCTGTTACTTTTACTGTTTCATTTTCTTTCAGAATAAGCATTTGTTCAGTTTTTGGCTTGAAGTAAACGGATTTTATTCTGGCTTCATTTTCTAAATAAAAGAATGCGTTTTTGTTTCGGATTTCTATTTCCTTAATGATTCCAACAATCTTTACATTTTCTCCGATATGCTCTTGGTTTATTTCGCTTATTTTCAGGTTTTTCTCTTCAGGAAGAACCATTGCCAGAATCATTATGCCAAGTAATGCCAGTCCAAGGCCTATTATTTTAGTTTTTTGAAGATCAAACAGCATACTATTGTTCTAATAGAAAAAGAATAAAAATTCGTTGATTGACGAATCAAGAGGTGCATTCTGGTAGTAAGACCCCAGAATAATCAAATTCCACGTCAATATTAAAAGCGTTATTTACTCTGGACTCAAAGTTGCCTCTGGGTATTGGATCTAAGTTAGGAATCATAGCTATTGAAACTGTTAATTCGCCTTCACATTTTACTGTTTGTATTCTTTGAATGGAGTACCTTTTATCTGTTTTTTCTATTTCACTTATTGCAATTTGCCTTACTGTTGCATCGTTAAAAATACTGTCCTGGTATAAGAAGAACTTGCCAAGAATTAATGCGGATATTGCAATTATAACTCCTGCAATTATTACTACTTCAACACTCAGTTGGCCTTTTTCCAATTACATCACCTATTTTTAGAATTCTTCAAATATTATACTAACTTCAGTAGAGAATTTTTCCACAGTAACTACAATTAACTTAGAATCGCCATCCAATCCTGCATCCGGTTCACCAGTACAATTAAACCCTGTTCCGACATTTAATATATTTGTACAAATTCCTGAAGGACAACTTGCTTCTGGAACATCATTTTCGCCATTATTTGAAAGTAAGGCATATTGTGTGATTAAGTTAGTTCCTAAACAGCTTATTGCTGCACCTTCAGGAACAATAAGATTAATTGCTTGTTTTGTTCCTTCTCCTGATAATGCTACAAATTGAATTGTATCCG
>NZBD01000016.1 GCA_002687735.1 Candidatus Iainarchaeum sp.
TGCTTCAGGACCGCTTGTAAAGTTTTTTGCAAAGAAAAAACTCAAGAATCTTGTTATTGTTTCCCCTGATGTGGGTTCATCAAAAAGAGCAAGAGCTTACGCAAAAAGATTAGGCGGATCACTGGCAATTATTGATAAAAGAAGATCAAAACCAAACCAAAGTGAAGTAATGCATCTGATCGGAGACGTTAAAGGAAAAACAGCAGTTATAGTCGATGATGAAATTAACACCGGAGGAACAATTGTTAATGCAGCACAAGCAGTAATGGATAAAGGTGCAAAAGAAGTTTATGGGATGGCTTCACATGCAGTGTTTGCAGGAAATTGTCTGGAAAAAATTGAAAAAAGTGCGTTCAAAGAACTAATTGTTACTAACAGCATTCCTTTGAAAAAGAAAACAAAAAAAATAACTGTTGTTTCAGTAGCATCTTTACTTGCTGAAGCAATCAGATGCACTAATGAAAATAAATCCATTTCAAAACTACTTAATCCGGTTAAGTGATTTTTTTGGGTTGGCTCTCAAGACTTCTTGGAGAAATGCCGGAAGAAACAAAATACAAACCAACAACCTCATTTAAAGTAAAAGATGGAAACAGTGTTCAGGTTACAAATCAGCCGGTTAAAAATTATCAAAGTAAAGATTCAAAACAGATTTTTGTCAATAAGTACAGAAAGAAGGATGCTGATAAAATAATTAAGGAAACTCCAAATCCATTAGAAGCTTTATTCTCAAACACTCACTCAATAAACAGTTTAGAAGATTTAATGAAAAGCATGAATTCTGCAGATAAAGAATCCATTAACAAGACAAAAGAAGAACTCTCCGGAATACTATCAAAACTCGTAATGGGAGCACTGATCTTTTTTGTACTCATACTAGGTTCAGTTACCTTCCTTACAGGATATGACTTTGGATATATGTTCTCCATAATATTTTGGATCTTTTTTATTATAGTTTTCTCAGCAGGCAAGAAAAAAGTGCGAAAAAGTTTAACTGATTCACGTAAATAACTTTAGAACTATGCAAAGTGTTAGAAAACCATTTATATAAGAAAGACCCCAATACAAATCGAGGAAAAGAAATGAGAAACCTCTATTATGGTTGTTTGGGATCAGGCTCACTCGGCGTATAGAGAAAAACAATAAGCTAAGATTGTTTTGTGATCCCAAACACCTCACTCTGACTTTTAATTTCAACTATTTTGAATCTTTAGTCTTTTTGCTAACAATTTCAAAACCTGTTTATAAATCCCCGTACACAGTTTGTGCATGAAGAAGTTTTTGATTTTAATTGGATTGGCATTGCTGCTAACTTTAGCACAAATGAATATAGCTTTTGCAGCACAAAGCGATGGTTATGTTCACAAGAACCATTACTATGCAGTTTCTTTTGACGGAGAAGGAGACGCAATAGTCAGGGCTCAGATTGATATTGAAAATACTTTGAACCAGCCCCGAAAATGGGTAGATTTAGAAATTCCCGGACAGGTTGTTATTTACAAAGCAGTACAGGAAAGTCCTGTGAGAAGCCCTGTTGAATATTCAAAAACCCTTACTTCCAACGCAACCATTCTTCATCTTGAATTAAAAGAATCAATTCCAATGAATTCTCAAGGCACTATAGTTTTGTTTTACAAAATCCCAAGGTATGCTAAGAGAGATTTGGTTGGGAACTATAATTTTGATTTTAAAACAATAATTGATAAGGATGCTATTCTGATTGAAAATCTGAGAGTAGCTGTGAATGTTCAGGAAGGATTATTTATGAAAGGCGGAGAAGCTAAAGTTGACTACAAACCAAACATTGGTTTTATGGGGGAAATGGCAATGTCCAAGACAATGGATGTAAGCATTGAATCCCCTTATTACAGAGATTATTATTACAGCATAAGAAACGCCCAGGGTTTGGTTAAAACTGCAAGGAATTTAGATCCATTTGAAAGTTTTCATGTGAAAGGAAATTACGGAGAAAACTGGTTAGCACTTTATTTCTTTGATTTAATCGCTGGGATTATTGGAGCTGCAGTTTTGATTGTTGTTTCAGTATTAGGGTTTAGACAAATTACAAAAGTATTTAAAACAAAAAACACAACAAAAGGAAAAGGAAACGATTATGTTCAAAGCGCTCTTGTTGCTTTTGGTTCTGCGATAGCAATTGTGATAACTAATGTAGTTTTGTTTTTCACAGCAGTAATTGTGAGTGAATTTAGCTATTCGCTTCAATGGATTGTACTACTTATTGGTTTGCTTGGAATTTTGGTGTCGTTTGGCTTGTTATTTTTACCAAGTCTTTATGTTTCCTCAAAAAAAGGAATTATTCAGGGAGCTTTGGTGTTTTTCTTAACCATATTTTTCCTAATAGCAATAAGTATTTTCCTCGGAATCGCTTATACTGTGCTTTTTCCGCCTAGAATCTACTATTAGATTTATTTTGGAAAATCGGTAATTTATTATATTTCAAAAGCACTAATATTAATGATACACAATTTAGGATTTTTTTAACACGGATTCTCTCTGAATAAAAGAAATTTTGAAAGTGAATAAAGAGGTGATAAGAATGATACAATTCAATTATTGTACAGAATGCCACGAGGTATTCGAAGTTAATAGTGTTGATTCAGCACAAGTAATCAGTGGCGCTCATAAAAGTTTCTGTAATAACAAGTAACTAATTTTTCCTCAATCTCTTGAGGACTTCATTTACAACTTTGTCGCTGTAATTTTTCTCCTGCATAACATGAATCAGATCTTCCTTAGAATAATCATGAGCCTTATCTTTCAGCAAATCCATTAGCTTTTCAACCTGGTTTGTTTCACTTGCGGTTAAAGCACCCATTATTGGTTTGGGTTGCACTTGTTGAACAGGACGTTCAATTGGTTGTGCGGATCTGTTTTGAACAGCATCTCTTCTTCTATTAACTTCTTGACTTTGGTTTGAAGAGCTTTGGCTTGGAATGGAAACTTCACTGGATTTTGATGTGCTTGAAGAAGCCTGATTTTTTAATTGAGCATAAATACTCGGCATTAGGAAAATTGAAAACATCCCTAAAACCGGACCCATAATTGCATTTGAAAAAAGCGTTGAAATAATCCCCCCTATAAAAGGACTCAAAAGTCCCCCAGCACCAAACTGAAGAACCAGAGCAATAATCATAATCGGAATACTTACAACAATCAAAAGTATGCCAACTAACAATGCAGCAACAAAAATAGAAGGAACATTTCCTTTTCCAAGATCCCAAGCTTCATGAAGCGTATCAAAAATCCCCTGATCTTTATGAAGAAAAATTGAAGCACTTAAACTTAATCTTAGCGCATTATAATAAATCAAAATAATATAAGGAAGACCGAAAAGTAAAGCAATAAGATTCAAAGTAAGAAAAACTGGGCTTATGAACGCACCAACAACTCCGATAAGCATTAAAAAGAATAAACCTAAGAAATAGAATTTCCATTTTTTATGATACCACGAGGTTAAAGCAATTATTGCTGAAAAAATTTCTAAAAATATTAATTTAATTAGTTTTCCAATTGTGAAAGGCGCAGTTTGAAAACCCACAATCTGAAGGGCTCTGACTTGAGCAAGCAGAGTTAAGTACACGTATAAGAAAGCATAAATCAGCACTCCTGGAATCAGAATAACCGCCAAAAGTAATGTGTCAGAAGGATTGATAGTTGTGGAACCTCCTTCAATTGAATAGCCAAGCAAAAAAGTGAGGCCATAAGTTGCACTAATAAAAACAAAAGACAAAATAATTATTGAAAATAAGTATTTCAAAATCTTGGCGTCTTTAAACCACAAAGTAAAACAATTACTTACAATTTTACCATAATCCATTTAAACCAAAAATATGAAGGATTTCAAGCTATTTAAAGGTTTCGAGGAATTTAATTTACTTTGAATTGTAAAGAAGAGTTATTTTAAAGCAGGAAAAGAATAGTTCTTTTGGTTTGAATGAAAGAACTAACAATATTACTAGCGGGAATGATTTTCCTGTTCGGATGTACATCAGGGGTAACCAATGATCCTGCAAATGATAGCCAAACAGGAATTACACAACCACAAACTCCAGAAACACCAGAAACAAATGGATCTGGATCAGAGGAGGAATCAAACGTGCCTTCTAATATTTTTCAGTATGATGATTTAAGCGATAATGAAATCAGAGAAACTAATGGAATAAAACATTTGGTTCCGCTGGAAAATATTCATGCTGGTTGCTTTGGAATGGATTGTATTCCAAGTATTGATAATCCGAAATTTGAATCAGCAGCAAAAGGAAACGAGTGGTTGCAGGATGATGATATTATTCTCGGAGTAGAATACAAAGGAGTGAAAAGAGCTTATCCTTTAGGAATTTTAAACTGGCACGAAATTGTTAATGATACAATTGCAGGAGACCCGATTGTGATTACTTACTGCCCCCTTTGTGCAACAGGTTTGGCTTTTGAAAGAACATTAAATGGAGAAGCAGTTGAGTTTGGAGTCAGCGGGAAGCTTTACAATTCAGATTTAGTAATGTATGACAGGAAAACTGAAACTTATTGGGAACAAATAAGCGGAACAGCAATAGTGGGAACTTTAACCGGGCAAAGATTAAATCGGATTCCTATTGAAACTGCTTTGTGGGGGGACTGGTTAGAAAAATATCCAGATACAGAGGTTCTCTCAAGGGAAACCGGAGAGATAAGAGATTATGCAAATTATCCTTATGGAGATTATCAAGAAAGCAGGTCGGTTTTCTTTCCGATTGATAATGAAGATGACCGGCTTCATGAAAAAACAATTGTACACGGAATAGAACTGAACAACCAATACAAGGCTTATGTTGATGATGCAATTGAAAAAGGAGAAATTGTAAAGGAAGAATTTTCTGGTTCAACTATTGAGGTTGAAAAAGATTCAATCACCGACGGAGTAAGAGCGTTTATTCTTGATGCAAACGGAGAAAGGCAAACTGAACTTGTTACTGTTAGAAGTTTCTGGTTTGCATGGTTTTCATTCCACCCGCAGACTGAGTTGTACGAAGGCTGATTAATATAGGAAAAGCAACAATATTTTTTTATGACAAGAATTAAACGTTCCAAATGGACACAGCAAGAACTAAGAGCAAAAAGAAGAACACTTGTCAAAGAAAGAGATTGTTTAATATGGAGACAACAATTACTTGACAAATTAAAATCTGTAAAAAAATCTAAAGGACTTACCATGGATTTTCCAAGTAGCATAGAAGGAGATCCGACTTACGCATATTTAAAAGCCAGATTATTACACAATGGAAAACCTATAATTGAAACTGGTAATTATATTAAACGAGAGCAAGGAAAAGTAATTTTAGAAATAAGTGAAGTCCAAGGTCTTGAGTCTTCTACGGAAGATAGAAAAAGTATCTTAAAAAAAACCGGAGATCCAGCAAGTGTTAATTTGGTTCAAATGGTAATAGATGCAGCATATAAAACAGGAATTGATAGCGTCAAATTGCAAGACATTGAACAAACAAACTCATATAAAAACCCCCTATTTAAAAATAGACCCAAACTTTTAAGAGAAAAAAAATTAACAGCTGAAATAAATAGAAGACAAATAGCAATGAGACATTTGTACAATATTATCAAAAGTCGTTGCGGTTTTAAGAAAAAAAGTGGTGAATTTTTTGTGATAAATTTTCCATAAAATTGGGTCAAAGAAACAATTAAATACTCTTAGCTGGCTAATTATTAGTACTGGTAAAGTAAATTTCGGATTTTTATAAAGACCTTATTCTCAAATTTTTTCTCGATTTTTGATTCTTGTAATAATGTTTAAATACTTCCTCTAACCTAACATTAATCTGTTTTTAGAATTTTTAAAAAAAATTTAAGACAAAATTTTACATTAGACATGAGTGGGGATTTTGAATGGATGAGAAGTTTTTAGGAAAAATGGCAGACAAAAGTAGTGAAGAACATTACTCGCCATTTCCTGAAGGATATAAAATTGGAAAAACCAAATATGTTATTATTACAGGGTCTGTAATCAGCGGAATTGGAAAAGGAATCTTCTCATCAGCTCTTGGAAAAACACTTCAGGATAGAGGATTAAAAGTTGCACCAATAAAAGTTGAAGCTTACCTTAATGCTGACTCTGGAACACTAAGCCCTTACAGACACGGAGAAGTTTTTGTGCTGGATGATGGCACAGAAACCGACATGGATCTTGGGAGTTATGAACGATTTTTAAATATGAAACTTACAAAAGATAATTTTACAACTCATGGTCAAATTTACCAGAAACTTATTGAAAAAGAAAGAACCGGAGATTATCACGGAAGAGATGTGCAGTACATCCCTCATGTTACCGGAGAAGCAAAATACGTTCTAAGAAATCTTGCAGTAAAAAGCAAGGCAGATATTGTTCTTGTGGAAATCGGCGGAACTGTCGGAGACTTTGAAAATTTATTTGCAATGGAATCAGCTAGACAGATGATTTATGAGGAGGGTTCTGAAAATGTTTGCCTTGTTAATCTTACTTATATTGTCGAACCTAATCATTTAGGAGAATTCAAAAGCAAAGCAGCACAGCTTGGTTTAAGGGAATTGATGAGGCTTGGTCTGCAACCTGACTTAATTGTATGCAGAAGCCAACACCCAGTTACTGAAACAATAAAAGAAAAAATTTCCCTGAATGCCAATGTTCCGATTGAAAAAGTATTCAACACGTATGATGTTGGAAACATTTACGAATTACCTTTATCATTCAGAGAACAAGGGATTGATGAAGCAATAATGAAAGTTCTTGGTTGGAACGACAAGTACAAAGCAAACGGAAGTAAAAGTCTCAAAGAATGGACTGATAAAAATATTGTGAAAAAGAAAGGAGAAATCACAATAGGAATAGCCGGAAAATACACAGGAACAAGTGACACTTACATAAGTATTGTGAAAGCATTAGAACATTGTTCAACCAAATTGAAAGCTAATGTTAATGTTAAATGGATTGAAACAACAGAAATTGAAAAAGGAAAAACAACAGCTGAAGCAGAACTCAAAGATGTTGATGGTTTGATAATCCCTGGAGGATTTGGAACAAGAGGAATCGAAGGAAAAATAGCATGTGCTAAGTACGTAAGAGAAAAAGACATACCATTCCTTGGAATTTGTTACGGATTTCAGATGGCCGTTGTTGAATTCGCAAGGAATGTTTGCGGAATAAAAGGCGCTTCCACTGAAGAAGTAAAAAAAGACGATAATACTAATGTTATTTGCATTCTTCCTGAACAGGAAGAAGTAAAGGATTTAGGCGGAACATTAAGATTAGGCGGATTTGATATTAAACTCAAAAAAGATACCAAAGCTTGGGAACTTTATGGAAAAAAAGATTCTGCCAGGGAAAGGTTCAGGCACAGGTTTAATGTTAATACAAAATTCATTGATAAATTAGAGAAATGCGGGTTGATATTTTCAGGAATGGCTCCTGAAAAAAGAATCATGCAGATTCTGGAACTAAAAGACCATCCGTTCTTTATAGGAATTCAATATCATGCTGAGTTTACTTCAAGGCCATTAAATCCTAACCCGGTTTATCTCGGTTTAGTGAAAGCGGCTATTAAAAATAAGAAATAATTTTAAAAATTACTATTCTTCCTCTTCTTCTTCCTCTTTGAAAGCCCACTTGTTTCCGCCTGAAAGAATTTCTTCAGCTACTTCATTGTCTTCCTTAGAAAGAGGCAAACCATGCTCGTCTTTTTTCTCAGGTGAATAAATTGAATCAAGTTTTGGCAATCTGTCCTTTGCAATAAATGCAACAATTCCAAGAACAACAACAATTACAATAAATGCAATTGGTAAAGCTAAATCTTTTGTTAAATTAAAGAAACCTGTTATAGGAGAATTTTTCTGAGCTTCTTCCTCAGCTAGTCTTGCTGCTTCCTCATCAGCAATTCTTTGTTGTTCTACTCCTTCCAGAGAAGCAATTCTTTGTTCAAAAGAACTTGTTGTTGAACTTAAAGAACTCGATGTTGAATCAACCTTTGATGAAACTGAAGAAACCTCATTGCTTAATGAAGAAACACTTGAATCAAGAGAATTTGCCTTTGCTTCTGTTGCATTAAGTTTGTCCCAAAAACCCTTGAAGTCCGCTTCCAGACCACTCAGCTTTTGGTCATACTCTCCGAGTTTACTTTCAACTTTGGTATCAACACTTGCAAGGATTTCAGATTCATTAGGAAGATTTATTGCAGTTACATCTTTTGAATCAGAATTAACAGTTATTGTGTGAGTTCCCTCGCTTAAACCAACGTGATAAACAACTAAATCGTTCCCGAACATGTAAGCATTGGAAACATTAGGAGAAAATGCTTTGTAAATAACATCTCCACTAGAAAAAACTTCCGCAACTTTCGAACCATCAATTTCAACAGTGGCAGTTGAACCGAAACCAATATCAGCACTAAAACCCCATGAAACATTATTTGGAATTGTGGAAGGTGCATCAATTGAAACAGCACTGGTTATACCAGCAAAGCCAATTGTTAGTAAAAAAATTAACCCAAAAAGTAAACTCTTTCTCATGCATACAATAAATTCACGGTTATTAATAAACTTTTTCCAATGGACGGGTATTTTTAACAAGAACTATTCCTCAGTATAAATATGCTTGAAAGAGTAAAGCTCAAAGATAAGGAAATAGTTCTTTTGGGCACTGCACACATTTCTCAGGAAAGCGTAAATGATGTCAAAAAGGCTATTGAAAAAGAAAAGCCTGATGTTGTTGGAGTAGAACTCGATTTACAAAGGTTCAAGCAGCTTAAACAGGGAAATAAATGGCAGAATACTAATATCGGAAAAATAATCGGTTCAGGACAAACTTACTTATTCTTGCTCACATTATTGCTTTCTAATATTCAAAGAAGTTTAGGGCAGAAAATAGGAATGAAGCCCGGAATGGAAATGATTGAAGCAATCAAAAGCGCTGAAGAAAACATGCTTCCGATTGTACTATTGGATAGAGAAGTTAACATTACTCTGAAAAGAGCTATACAAAAAATGAGCTTTCGTGAAAAACTAAAATTGTTTTTTTCAATTGTTTCAGGTTTTTTCGGAGATGAAAATGTTAAAGTTACCAGTGAAAGCATTGAAAAATTAAAACAAAAAGATGTTATGACTCAGCTGATGCAGCAGCTTTCAAAAGAAATGCCTTCAATCAAAGAAGTTCTTGTTGATGAACGGGATGCGTTTATTGCAAACAGCATTACAAAAAGCCCGGGAAAAAAAGTTCTTGCAGTTGTAGGAGCCGGACATTTAGAAGGAATAAAAAAATTATTGGGAAAGCCTGTTAACATTGCAGAAATTTCAAAAGTTAAAAAAGGAAAAGGATATATGAAAATTTTTGCATTCATAATTCCTTTACTTTTCATTGCATCCCTTGCGTACTTATTTTTTACCAAAGGAACTGAGGTAACATTAACAGCAATTCTTTTCTGGTTCTTAGCAAATGGAATACTTTCCTCATTAGGAGTTCTGATTGCAAGAGGCCACCCTGTATCTATAATAACCGCATTTTTAGCCGCTCCGTTAACCAGCTTACATCCTTTCTTAGCAGCAGGCTGGGTTGCCGGTTTTGTTGAAGCAAAAATGAAAAACCCGAAAGTAAAGGATTTTGAAAACCTGAGAAATTTAAATTCTTTGGGGGATTTTACACAAAATCAGGTAACAAGAATTCTTCTTGTGGTTGCACTTGCGAATTTAGGATCAACTTTAGGAACAATAGTTGCATTTCCGCTGATTGCAAGCTTGTTAGGCTAAGGTTTTTGATCAAACTTCCAAGCAGAATCTTTTGATTCTGCGTGCCACGCAAAACTAAAAGTTTTGCTAGGTTTTTCTAAAAAGTTTGTGGAACAATAGTTGCGTTTCCGCTGATTGCTTCTTTGCTAGGGTAAAAGATTTGTTTTTATTTCCAAAGAGGTACTAAGTTATAATGCCTAAAAAACCAAAACAACAAAAAAGAGGTTCAGACGGCCCTACAAAGGTACACGGGTTTTTTTCACAAACTTATGCTAAAGCGCATGCTGAAAACGAACAAAGAAGCGAGAAACTAACGGAGATGGTTGCTGCACTTAAGAAAGCAACAAAACCTGGAGAAAGAGCATCTATTTTAAGAAAACGGATAACCTTTGCACAGCAAAACCTGTCCTCAGGAAGACTTCTAAAAAATAATGCAACAAGATTACTTAAGCAGTATAGATCAGAACTAAGTCCTGGAGTTGCGGAGCTATTAGAACAAGTAGAAAAACACGAAGCAGACTTTGTTAAAATACTGGAAGAACAAATTACTGAACTTAAAAAAAGTTTACAAATGGAAATTACAAGACATCAAGCAGAGCAGAACTAATCATTTCTTCAAATAAGGCAGAACATTTCCTTTTTGTTCGGCTTCTTTAATTAGTTTTTTTGCGAAAAGCATTCTCTGGATTGAACCAATAAATGCAATAACCGCGATTAACCATAATGCAATTTCTAATATTTTCAAATTAAAAAAATCCAAAGAAAAAATTGAAAGGAAAATTCCAGCAAGGAGTAAAAGCATTCTTTCAGAGTGTTCTCCTAAAGCAGGCCAATCGCGATTATCCGTAATAATCACTAATGCAACCCTTGGTTTTGCATAACTATTCAAAAGAGAAAATGCAAGAGCAAAAATAGCTGCTAAAGGATGTAAAAAAGCCGTTCCAAGGAAAAGAATTATCTCAACTAATTTGTCAATCATTGTTTCGAAATAGTTTCCAAACAAAGAATCCTTTTTCTGAAGCCTTGCCACTGAACCATCAAACATATCAATTGAAACAGCAAATAACGCGATTATAAAAGATTCTAAAAATTGCCCCTGAATAATAAAAAAAGCAGCAATTATAGCTAGTAAGGGACCTAGTAAAGTAAACAAAGTAGGGGGAAATTTGATAGCCGCAAAAGGCTTTGCAACAGCCTCAGTAAAGGCTTTTGTATGAGGTCTTAGTGATCCTAGCATGGAATTACCTTTATTATTACATTATATAATAATGATCAATATAAAAGAAATATAATATACTAATAACAGGGATTCACATGATTTCAGAAAAAATTCGGGAAGATTTTCCGGTTCTGCAGAATAACAAAGGGCTTATTTACTTTGATAGCGCAGCCACCTCTTTGAAACCAATTCAGGTTATCGAGGCAACTAATAATTATTACAAAAACCTCGGAGCTAATGTGCACAGAGGAAATCACCATCTTTCACAACAAGCTACGCAGCTTTATGAGGAATCAAGAAAAGAAGCTGCAAAATTTATCAAAGCAAAAGAAGAGGAATTGGTTTTCACAAGGAATGCAACCGAAAGCATTAATGCAATTGCAACTGGTCTGGAAAGGCAGAATTATTTTTCTGAAGGAGATGAAATTGTAATAAGTGCACTGGAACATCACGCGAATATTGTTCCATGGCAGGAGCTTTGCAAAAGAACAGGAAGCGTTCTTAAAATTGCTGAACTTAATGAGGATTTTACATTAAATATGCAGGATCTGCAGGAAAAGGTTTCCGGAAAAACAAAACTTGTTTCAGTAGCGCATGCATCCAATACAGTTGCAACAATTTTTCCGGTAAAGGAAATTGGAAAGATTGCTCACGAGAATAATGCTTTGTTTTTGATTGATGCAGCACAAAGCGTTCCGCATTTTGAAGTGAATGCAAAAAAGATCAACGCGGATTTTTTGGTTATTAGTTCGCATAAAATGTTAGGCCCAACAGGAGTTGGTTGTCTTTATGGAAAAAAAGATTTGCTTGAGGAAATGCCGCCTTATAATTACGGCGGAAGCATGATTTCAAAAGTCACTTACGAAAATACAGAATGGGCCTCTTTGCCGGAAAAGTTTGAAGCCGGAACAATGCCTATAGCAGAGGTTATTGGTTTTGGGGAAGCTGTTAGATATTTGAAAAAACTCGGAATGGAAAATGTTCACGAGCATGAGAAAAAACTTTTGAATCATTGCATTGAAAAAATGAAAGAAATTGACAGAGTAAAAATGTACTGTCCACAGGATGCAGAAAATCAGGGAGGCATTGTTTTATTCGGGGTTAAAGGAATTGATGCAGTTGATTTGGGGGTTGCTCTTGATGAGAGCAAAAACATAGCTACCAGAAGCGGAATGCATTGCGCAGAACCAATAGTGAGCAGCTTAAATCCTAAAGGTTTAGGGAGAGCCAGCTTTTATTTGTACAATACTATTGAAGAAATCGATACCTTTGTTGATGAGGTCACCGCCATATCAAAAGCATTCAAGTAAAATGCAACTTAGCATCAGAATTCTTGATTTTGCATTTGCTAAAATGCCTCAAAAAAGCCGAGAAAGCTTTTTAAACCATTCTTAGGGAGATTTCATTATAACAGAAAAAATAAGAAAAATGCCCGAAAATTTGCCGACAAAACTCAGGCAAAACAGGGATCAAAAATTTAAAGGATGAGAAAAATTGAAAAAAATAAAGAAGACCTTTACTACTGAAGAAAAGAAAGGAATGAGAAAATTTTCTTATGTACTTGTACTACTCAAAATGACCACTGGAATGCTGTTTCTGATTTTACTTTTAATTCTCGGAGTCAGATTCGAAGTCATAAGTCTTATCCAGGCATTAATCATTACACTCGGAACTTTAGTGATTATTTATTTTATACTGCCTTTAATGGCGACAAAGGTTTTTGATTCAATTGCAATTATACCAACAAAAGAGGTTACAAAATGAGTGAACAGGAATTTGTAAAACAAATAACAAAAATAAAAGATGCAGAAAAAGAAAAAGAAAAATTAATGCAGGAAGCCAACAAAAAAGCAGATAAAGTGATTTCAGGCGCACAAGCAGAATCAAAGAAAATCCTTGAAAAAGCAAGAGAAGAGGCTTCTGTACTAGAACAGGAAATAATTGATACAGGAAGAAAAGAGATTGAAAAAGAGGAAAACAAAATTATTTCTAAAGCCGAAGGAGAGGCTGAGAAAATTCTTTCAACAAAATTATCAAAAACAGTTGTAAAAAAAATTAGCGAGAAACTATTAAAGTGAAAAAAAATGTTTTGGCCGGCAAAAATGTCAAAGGTTAGGTTAATTGGTTTGAAATCCAATTTGAAAAAAACCATTGAGACATTGGAAGAGTACGGGGGAGTAGAAATTAAAAAACTCTCATCTAAAGAAATTGAAAATTCAAAACCATTGGAAGAGAACGCTTCAATTGTTGCAAAACTCGTGAAAACAGAGGCAATTTTAAATTCTTTAGAAAAAAGAGAGGTTACAGCAAGGATAAGAGTGAATGATTTGAAAGATTTTTCAAAAGAAAAAAACTTTGGAAAAATAGAAAAACAATTAGAAAAAACAATTGAACAAATCGATGAAATTAATAACAAAATAGAAATATTGAAAGATGAAAAAGTCACACTCAAAATGTTTGCTCACTTCGATATTGATTTTTCGCGTTTTAATACAGAATCTATTGAATTAGTAGCCGGAACAGTTAGCAGGGGAAACACTTCAGCATTAGAATCTGCTTTGAAAGGGCATGCTAATTTCACAAGAAAACCAACAGATAAAGAAAAATTACTTTACTTAATTGCATTTGAAAAAAATTCTTTTAACAAAGATTTTAGCTCTTTGGGCCTTGATAAAATCCAGATACCAAGCATTAAAACAAAACCTAAAGCAGAGTTAAATAAAGTTGATAAAAAAATCAGTGAATTAAATAGGGAGAAAACTGGTTTGCAAAAAGAATTAGATGAAATCTCTAATAAAAATTACTCTAATTTAACAGCATTAAAAGAGTATTTAGAGGCAGAATCAGCAAAAGCGTCTCTTCCGGAGAGTTTTTTGGGAACAGAACATTCATTCATTTTAGAAGGGTATTTGCCTGAAAAGAACTTTGAAAAATTCAATAAATTCATAAAAGAAAAATTCGGAAAAAGAACTTATATTCAGTACTTTTCCAGTGAAACCCTTGAAAAAAATCACGAACTTGCTCCGACACTGACAGAACATTCTCCTTTAGTAAAACCATTCGAGGATTTAGTGAAATTTGTTTCTGTTTCAAAATCAAATGAATTAGATACTACAATGATTTTCCTTGTTTTTTTCCCGGTCTTTTACGGAATGATTGTGGGTGATTTTGTTTATGGAATTATTTCATTTTTAATGGCTAAAGCTATTTTAGGAAAGTTCCCGACAGGAATTATGAATTCTGTTTCAAAAGTCTGGATATGGGGAAGCATTCCAACAATGATTTTCGGATTAATCTTTGATGAATTTGCAGGGTTTTCACACCACGCAATTTTTGAATTAATCGGAATCCACGGAATACACCTTTACCACGGATATGAAAGATTACACAATATTGAATTTATATTAGCGGCATCACTATTACTAGGTGTTTTCACAATGGCAATTGGTTTCTTACTGGGTTTTATTAATGCAGCAAAACACGGAGACAGAAAACACGCTCTTGCAAAACTAGGTTGGTTTGGAGTTGTTTTATTCGGAACAATTTTAATAACAACTCTGATGTTTCAGACATTCCCGCAGGAATACATACTGCCGACAGGAATCTTGTTTGGAATTTCCATAATACCTATTATTTTGGCGGAAGGGGTTATTGGTTTATTGGAAATACCAACAGCAGCAGGTAATATTTTATCATTTGCAAGGATTTTAGCGGTTGGATTAGTAGGGGTGGTTATTGCATCACTATTGAATGATTTATCATTCCCTGGTATTGACAAAGGATTATTGTTGATTATTTTCTTGCCGCTTTATATTTTCGGACATTTGTTCAATGCATTCTTAGCAATGTTTGAAGCATTAATACAAGGAGCAAGGTTAAACTTTGTGGAATTTTATTCAAAATTCCATGAGGGCGGAGGACAGGAATTTGTTCCTTTTAAATTTGAAAAAAAATATTTCAAAGATTAAAACAAAAAACGGAGGTGTAAAAAAAATGGCATTAATAGAAGCAACAGCAGGAATAGCAATTGCATCAAGTATAGCTATTTTCGGCGGAGCAATCGGAACTGCTATGGCACAATCTGCAATAGGAACAGCTGCAATGGGAGTTATAGCTGAAAAACCAGAGCAAGCCGGAAAATTAATTATTTGGATTGCAATTCCGGAAACAATCGTAATCTTCGGATTCGTAATAGCAATATTGCTAGCATTAAGCGTTGGTGGCGGTGCTGAAGTAGCAGCCGCTGCTGCCTAATTAGGCAATAACAGAGGTAATAAAAATGGGTTTTGAAAATATTAAAGAAAACCTCTTACAAGAGGCAAAAAGAGAAGAAAAAAGGATACTGGGAGAAGCAGAAAAAGAAGCTTCCTCTATTATCAATCAGGCTAAAGAACAGGCTGGAAAGATAAAAACAGAGGAAAAGAAAAAAGCTTCAGAAGCTGTGGAAAGAGACAGACATGAGAAGATCAGCGCTGCAAAACTAAAATCAAATAAAATTATTAGTGATGCACGCAATAAACTCGCTGATTATTCCTTGGATGAAATCTGGAATGATTTCAAAGAATCTCCAAAGAAAAAAGGATACTCTGTATTTTTGAAAAAACAAATAAAAGACGCGGAAAAACAACTTGGAAAAAATACTATTGTAACAATTAATTCAAGCGATTCTAACACAGTGAAAAAGTATTCCAAAAATATTCAAAAAGCAGGTATTTCCGGAGGCGCAATCATTTCAACAAAAGATAAAAATGTGAGCATTGATTCATCCCTTGAATCAATATTCGAAAATAACAGAGAAGAAATCAGAGGAACAGTTTTCAAAGAATTGTTTAGGTGAAAAAAATGATTAGGATTGTTTTAAGAGCACTTGAATTCGGGTACGTAAATGCCAGGGTGAAAGCAATGAAACAAGGGCTGTTAGGAGAAAAAGAAGTAAACTCCATGATTGAATCAAATAGTGTAAACGAAATTTACGCTATTCTTGAAAAATCGCAGTACCGCGAAGATTTAGTAGCAAGTGCTTTGGAGGACAGGACAATTGCAGATCAAATAGAATTTGCAACCACTAAAAACTTTTCAAGAACACTGCAAAAAATAATTAAATTTGTTCCGAAAAATTTTGAACACGAACTAATAGAGTTGTTTGAAAAATATGAGGTAAATAATATGAAAACAATTCTTATTAGTAAACATTTAGGGGAAGATAAGGAAAAAATAGAACCATTAATCATGGATTCGACAATTATCAGTAAAGGAAGAATGAATAAAATTCTAGAAGCTAAAACAGTGAAAGAAGTAGTAGGCTTATTAGGGGAAATAGTTTACGGAAAAGTTTTGGAAAAACCATTAAAAGTATATGAAAAAGATAATGAAATTTCATCTTTGTTATTTACACTGGATGAATATTATTATTCAAAACTTCCTGCAATGGCAGAAAATAAATCAGGAGATGAAAGAATCATTCTGAAAATGTTAAAATCTCAGGCAGATGTTAAAAACATTTCAAATATTTGCAGAGGTAAGAAAGATGATTTACCAGTTGAAAAATTACACAAAATGTTAATAGAATCAGGAAATCTTTCCAAAGAAGTTTTAAAGAAAGCATGCGCGGCTAAAAACGTGGAAGATGCGGCAAAAGTTTTTGAGAAAAATTATGCTCTTTCCAAACCAATCGAAGAATACAAAAAAACAGATTCTTTGATTCCGATTGAACTGGAGCTGGAGAGGAACATAGCTAAAAAAGGCCTAAAAGTGCTTAGAAACAGTGTTTTATCAATTGGAACAGTAGCAGGGTTTTTGCTTTTAAAAGAGGAAGAAATCAGCAATATCAGGAAAATAGTACGGAGCAAAGAATTCAATGTTCCGAATGAACAAATCAAGGAGATGGCAGTAATAGTTTAGGTGTTAGAATGGATAAACAAAATATTATAGTTGTGGGAGACGGACCAACCTGCACTGGTTTCAGGTTAGCCGGTGTTGAGAATGTGTTTCCAAAAGAAGGAAAAGAAGCAGAGGAAAAAGTCCGTGAATTATTAGGCGAGGAAAGCACAGGGATACTAATCATTAACGAAAAAATATTGGAAAACATTGATTGGAAATTAAAAAATAAAATAGAGAAAATTGCGAAACCAGTTGTTATCACAATTCCGGATAAAAACGGACCAATGGAACAAGGAGATTCTTTAAACGCAATGATAAAAAGAGCACTAGGATTTGATTTAGCAAAATGATACTTAAGAGGTGAACAAAAAATGGCAGAATTATTGAAAATCGTAGGTCCGGTTGTAATCGGAGAAAAAATGGCTGGAGCCAAAATGTACGACGTTGTAAAAGTCGGAAAAGAAAAACTAATAGGAGAAATAATTAAACTTGATGGAGACAAAGCAACCATACAGGTTTACGAGGATACATCAGGATTAACTCCTGGAGAAAAAATAGAAAACACAAACCAAGCACTAAGTGTTGAATTAGGACCGGGGTTGTTAGAATCTATTTATGACGGAATACAAAGACCGCTAAAATCTATTCATGAATTAACAGGGGATTTTATTGGAAGAGGAGTTGTTGCAAATGCAATTGACAGAAATAAAAAATGGGAATTTGTCCCGGTAAAAAAGAAAGGAGATAAAGTTTCAGACGGAGATATTATTGGAACAGTACAGGAAACAGAAATAATTGAACACAAAATAATGGTTCCGCACGGAATGGAAGGAACTATTGATGAAATTAAAAAAGGAAAGTTTAATGTAGAGGAAACTGTTTGCGTAATTAAAGAGGGTTCCAAAAAAAACAATGTTCAGTTAATGCAAAAATGGGAAGTTAGGAGACCAAGACCAAATAATGAAAAACTGGCTCCAAACACACCATTAGTTACTGGTCAAAGAATTTTAGATACTTTTTTCCCGGTTTCAAAAGGAGGAGCTGCGGCAATTCCGGGACCGTTTGGTTCGGGAAAAACAGTTACTCAGCAATCACTGGCAAAGTGGAGTGACTCGCAAATAATTGTTTACATTGGATGCGGAGAACGCGGGAATGAAATGACCGAGGTTTTAAAAGAATTCCCGGAACTAATCGATCCAAAAACCAAAAAACCAATGATACAAAGAACTGTGTTAATTGCAAACACATCTAATATGCCGGTTGCAGCAAGAGAAGCAAGTGTTTACACAGGAATTACTATTGCTGAATACTACAGGGATATGGGTTATGATGTCTCTTTAATGGCTGACTCAACAAGTAGATGGGCAGAAGCAATGAGGGAAATATCAGGGCGTTTAGAAGAAATGCCCGGAGAAGAAGGTTATCCGCCTTATTTGGCAAGGAGATTAGCAGAATTCTATGAAAGAGCAGGAAGAATAATTTGTAAAGGATCTCCTGAAAGATACGGAGCTATTTCTGTTATCGGAGCAGTTAGTCCTCCGGGAGGAGATATTTCAGAACCTGTATCACAAAACACTTTAAGAGTTACAAAAGTGTTCTGGGCCTTGGATGCTAAGTTAGCACAAAGAAGACACTTTCCGGCAATCAACTGGCTTAAGAGTTATTCTTTGTACACAAACTCATTAGATGCAACTTATGGAAATACTGTTGCAGCTGATTGGGCGGAAAACAGGAACAAAGCAATGACTTTGTTGCAAAAAGAATCAGAGTTACAGGAAATTGTTCAATTAGTTGGACCTGATGCTCTTCCTGAAAAAGAACAGGCAATTCTTGATGTGACAAAAATGCTGAGAGAAGATTTTTTACAGCAAAATGCTTACAGCGATGTGGATGCATATGCGTCATTGAACAAACAATACAAAATGCTGAAAGTAATTCTGAAATTCTATGATAAAACAGTTGATGCTCTGGATCTTGGAGTGCAATTAAAAGTAGTAATTGGTTTGAAAGTCAGAAACAATATTGCAAGGATGAAAGAAATAGCTGAAAAAGAATTCAACAAAAAAAGTGCCGAAATAATGAGCGAGATTGATGCTGAATTCAGCAAGATAG
Source organism: Candidatus Iainarchaeum sp. (assembly GCA_002687735.1). Taxonomy (GTDB): domain Archaea; phylum Iainarchaeota; class Iainarchaeia; order Iainarchaeales; family Iainarchaeaceae; genus UBA493. The sequence goes on from NZBD01000016.1 coordinate 18,974, forward strand.
TTAAAAGTCAAAAGGAAGTGGTAGCATGATGAAAGAATACCAAACAGTAACAAATGTTGAAGGACCATTAGTGTTCGTGGAAAAAGTTGATAACGTTGGTTACAATGAAATAGTTGAAATAAAACTTCCAAACGGAGAAAAAAGAAAAGGACAGGTACTTGATACTTCAAAAGGACACGCAGTAATTCAAATATTTGGATCAACAACAGGTTTGGATGTTGAAAAAACTAAAGTAAAGTTTTTAGGAGAAACAATGAAACTCGGAGTATCAGAGGAGATGCTTGGAAGAGCTTTCACTGGTTTAGGAGAACCAAGAGATAATGGCGCACCAATAGTTTCTGATAAAAAAATTGATATTATTGGAGCTGCAATAAATCCGATTGCAAGAGAACAACCAACAAATTTTATTCAAACAGGAGTAAGTACAATTGATTGTTTGAACACTCTTGTTAGAGGACAAAAACTACCAATCTTTTCAGGTTCGGGTTTGCCGCACAATGATCTGGCAGTGCAAATTGCAAGACAGGCAAAAGTAAAAGATCAAAAAGAAGGGTTTGCAGTTGTGTTTGCAGCAGTTGGAATAACACACGAAGAAGCAAACTTTTTCATGAAAGATTTTGAAAGAACAGGTGCTTTGGATAGAAGTGTTTTGTTTTTGAATCTGGCTGATGATCCGAGTGTTGAAAGGTTAATTGCACCTAGAATGGCATTAACAACAGCAGAGTATTTGGCTTTTGAAAAAGGCATGCACGTACTGGTCATTATTACTGACATGACTAATTATTGTGAAGCTTTGAGAGAGATTGCAGGAGCAAGAAAAGAAGTGCCTGGAAGAAGAGGTTATCCGGGGTACACTTACACTGATCTTTCAACTATTTATGAAAGAGCAGGAGTAATCAAAGGCAAGAAAGGCAGTATTACACAAATACCAATTCTTTCAATGCCAAGTGATGATATAACCCACCCAATCCCGGATCTAACAGGGTATATTACTGAGGGACAGATTGTTGTCGGAAGAGAATTGTATAGAAAAGGAATTTATGCGCCGATAGATGTTCTTCCGTGTTTGTCCAGGTTAATGAATCTTGGAATTGGCCCTGGAAAAACAAGGGACGACCACAAAGGAGTTGCTGATCAGCTTTACTCTGCTTATGCAAGAGGCCGGGACTTAAGAAGCTTGAGTGCGGTTGTTGGAGAAGAAGCTCTAACAGAAATTGATAGAAAGTACTTGAAATTTTCTGATGAGTTTGAAAAGAAATTCATTACTCAGGGAAAAGAAGAAGACAGGACAATTGAACAAAGTCTTGATCTTGGCTGGAAGTTAATGGCAATACTTCCGGAAGAAGAATTAAAGAGAGTAAAATTAGAACACCTTGAGAAGTACGGGAAAAAACACAGGAAATGATTTCATGGCAGATGATATTAAGACTACAAGGCTTGAATTAATTGAAACAAGAAGCAAAATAAAGTTAGCTGAAAAAGGCCACAATCTTTTGAAGCAGAAAAGGGATGTTCTTGTTTTAGAGTTTTTCAAAATAATGAAAGAAGCTCAGGATTTGAGAAGTAGTCTTAATGATCAAATATCAAAAGCATTTAGTTCATTAGCAATGGCACAAGCTTACCACGGAATTATAGAAGTAGAAAACATTTCCATGAGTACTAAAAAAGCCCCTGGGGTTTTAGTTGAATCAAAAAATGTTATGGGAGTACAAATCCCAAATATTACAGGAGAGTATGTTGCTAAAACTATTCAGGAACGTGGTTATTCTTTACAGGGAAGTTCAGCTAAAATTGATGAGGCTTCTTCTTCTTTCGAAAAAAGTTTAGAAGTAATAATCAAACTCGCTGAAACTGAAAATGCTTTGAAAAAACTTATTAAGGAAATTGAAAAAACCAAAAGAAGAGTAAATGCACTGGATTATGTAATGATTCCTAATCTGAAAAGCACTGAAAAGTATATTGTTTTGCGCTTAGAAGAAATGGAAAGAGAACAATTCATTTCCTTAAAAACAATCAAAGCAAAACTAGAACAAGAACATACTTAATTATTTCAAAACATCAGGGCATGAATACTCTAAATCAACTGCGCAACAAAAATTGCTACTAACCCCTGCACTGTGCTTATGAAAACAAATTTATCTTTTAGTGCTTTACTGTTTTCAACAAAAGTCAGGGTTGCTACTTTTGTTAAGTAATAAAGACCAAGGGTTTTTGCACCAAACAAAATTACTCCTGTAAGTGATCCCCAGCTTTCCCAAACCCAGACTGTGAAAATCATTACTAAAAGAATCAGGAAAGGTTTTCTTCCTTCAAAAACAAAATGTACAAAAGCAGCAAATCCAAAAAGAAAGAACAAATTATGTAGCAATAAATCTACTAAAAAACCAAAATTTAATGAAAAAATCGCAATAATACTTTCAAAAAGCGCATCCATACTATCACAACCTGTTCCAGAAAACCTCGCCATTAACCAGCATATAAGTAACAAGCACACCAAACCAGGAGAAGGTCGCTTCTTGGAAAATACCAATGCCAAAGAGAGGTAACACTAACACAAATGCATAGAACCCAGTCATTATGATCAGCGAATCTACCAATGCTTTGAATACTAAACCCACATAATATACTTATTTCAGGCAATTATTGGCAGTTTAGTGACAAATGTCACTTTTAATCACTAATTCACGTTAAAAGTTAACTATAAATATGGGTTTTGCAGTAATTGTAATATGAAGGAAGTTACTATTGGAGTTTACCATCAGGACTGTTGGGGTTCTGGTTCTGCAGAAAAATTTGAGAACAGTGTGGCTGTTGAGAAAGGGCCAATTATTGTTACCAAAGCACCTAACGGAGAAAGCAGAGTTGACTGTACAATGGATGTCAGGTTTGCAGATAACAAAGAAAGAGACAGTTACCTCAAATACACTAAAGAACACCCTTTGATTAAGAAATCAAATGTTATTTACAAAACAGATGCAAGAGCAATTGTTGCTGTTGGATGGGAAGGTTCAACAAGTTACGGTTCAGTAATGAATAAAGATTGTGTTTACACAGCACCTATTACTCAGGAAAAAGGCGGTTATGAAACTCACACTATTTTAACCAAGAAACCAAAAGACTTGAAAAATATTTTAAATGAACTTGAAAGTTTAGGCGAAGTAAAAATAATGAAAATAAAAAACAATATTGAAACCGATAACCCTTATTCTTTAACTAATAAACAAGCACAAGCTTTGAGAGTTGCAAGAGCTTCAGGTTATTACTCCTGGCCAAGAAATATTGGTTTGCAGGAATTAGCAGAATCTGTTGGAATGAGCAGAAGGGGTTTCCAAGAGAACCTTAGAAAAGCAGAAGCAAAAGTATTTCCTGAATTTCTGAATAAAGAAATTGGTTTGTGATTTTACAAAACTACTTTTTTACGTCTTCAATTGAAATTTCGTCCACATTCTCAAGGATTTCTTTTGTCTTGATTTTCATTAAATGGTTTGGATCTCCGCCACCGCAGAAAATCTCTTCTTTTTCAACAACAGCTTTATCAATAAAAGTTTTTATGCCATAAATTGATATTGGGGGAACTCCTCCAACCTCATAACCGGTTATTCTTAGAACTTCCTCCGGTTCTGCTAAACGCACATCCTTAACTTTTAAAATTTCTTTTATTTTCTGAAAATCTATTTTGTTTTTCCCCAAAAGAATCACAAGCAATGGTTCTTCATCAGAATCAATTAAAACAATAGATTTTGCAGCAGCTTCAGGATCATCAACCTGTGCTGCCGCTTTTACCGCAGTATGGACTTCGCCAGTGCACTGAATAATCTCAGCACTTAATTTATTAGTTTTTATAAAATCTTGCAGCATTTTTGTATTTTGCAACAAGGTGTTTATTAATTATTCAGTGAAAAACGAAAACCCTTCTTCTTTTATCTTTTTGACGAATTCTTCATCAGAACCAAATTGTTTTCTTTTAGCAAGAATTCTTTCAACACCAATATTAGTTAGTATATCATTAGTTCCGCGAGCCCCTAATTCGGAAATCATTGATTTGAGTAATAGTTTACCAACTTTAGAACCAAATTTTTCGCCTAGTTGAGCAATAAATTTTTGTCTTTCTATTTTTATCGATTCAGGTTCAAGAGCTTTTCTTCTCTCCAATTGTTTTCTCAACGCACGTTGTTCAGGAGTAGCTTTGTGTTTTCTTCTTTCATGCATTTGAAATAACAAGAACATTGAAAAATAAAAAGGAGAGCATTAAAGCCCTGCATTTTTCTTAAGCTCGCCTTCTACACCCAAACCAAAAGAAAACTATTTATTTGACCTGAACGCTTATAACTACGATATAATGCATGCTAAGAGAAATGTGAGAACAAGAGGCAAAGGCTATTTTGCAAGAGAAAAAACAGCTCTCGCTCAAGTTCGAAGGCAGCAGTTCATTGCAAGAACAGGAGAATTAATTCTTGCTCAAACCGGAAGAAAAAGAATCTCAATTGGTTTTTTGGAGAGTTTGCCGAGAACAAGAAAAGAAATTGAAGCCGAACTTAGAAATCGTTCAAAAACAAAAGTTACAGAGACAAAAAGACAAATTGTAACAGAAAAGCACGGGGAAGAATTATTAGAAATACTTACGATTGTAAGGAAAGCAAATTTGGCAGCAATTTCACGTGCAGAAAAAGCTCTTGAAATACCTCCAAAAAGACGGACACAGCAAAAGCAAAGAGCAATTAATGCTAAATTAAAATCTAATCCTAAAATCAAAGATATGTGTTCAAAACTATTAGAAATAATAAAAAATGAACCTGATTACCCTTCCGAAAAAATAAGGAGGAATGACATGGGCCTTTTGGAATTATTAATAAAAGGCATATCAGCAAACAGATTTATTGGAAGTGAAGAAGCAACAAAAAAAGCAATAAACACAAGATTAGAAAAAGCAAAAGGCAGTCAAGAAAAAAATATTCAGATCAAAAGAGCTGATGCTTACAAAAGAACTCTAGAAACACTTGGAAACAGACAGCAACTAACCCCAAGAGATTTAGCACGGCTTTACACTGATTTACTCGAAAGCGGACAAATTGCTTCGGAAAGAAAAGCCGGAGTAACCGACACAGGAAACAGAATCGCAAAAACGGAAATAGAATTTAGAAGAACCACTTCTGAATTTATTGATTGGAAAAATGAAAGTAGTTGGACTTCTAGAGATTTTAAAAAAGTAGCTCTAAAAGCTGAACTTAGAGGATTTACATTGCCCCCAAGCATCGCAAAGCATTTACCGCCAAGAAAAAATAAAAAATAAGGGCATTAAAGCCCTGCATCTTTCTTAAGTTCATCTGCCTTGTCGGTTTTTTCCCAGGTGAAATCAGGATCGTCTCTGCCAAAGTGACCATACGCAGCTGTTTTCTGGAATATTGGCCTTCTTAGGTTTAGTTCCTCAATTATTTGAGATGGTTTAAGCTTGAAATGCTTTTTCACAAGCTCCTCAATCTTTTCCTCTTCGATTTTGTTGGTGCCTTTGCAGTCAACCAAAACAGAAACAGGATCAGCCACACCAATAGCATAAGCTAATTCAACCTCACACTTATCAGCTAAGCCTGCAGCAACAATATTTTTTGCAATATACCTAGCTAAATAAGTTGCTGAACGATCAACCTTTGAAGGATCCTTTCCTGAAAAACAACCCCCGCCATGAGCACCTTGGCCTCCATAAGTATCTACAATTATTTTTCTTCCGGTTAAGCCGGCATCCGCGACAGGCCCACCCACAATAAACGCACCGGTAGGATTAATGTGATACTTAGTATTATCATCAACCCAATCAGCAACAACAGGCTTGACCACTTTCTCAATAATTTCCTTCTCAATCTGGTCATGGCTTACTTTTGAATCATGCTGTGTGGAAATAACCACAGTATCAACTCTAACCGGTTTTCCATTATTGTATTCAACAGTAACCTGACTCTTACCATCAGGCCTTACCCAGTCAAGGGTTTTGTTCTTTCTGACCTCAGCCAGTTTCATTGTTAACTTATGAGCTAAAGTTATTGGCAAAGGCATTAGCTCAGGAGTCTCATTAGTAGCATAACCAAACATCATTCCCTGATCTCCGGCCCCCTGTTCCTCATGCAGACCTTTGCCCTCATCAACACCCTGAGCTATGTCAGGACTTTGTTCTGAAAGAGAAATTAAAACAGAGCAGGCATCAGAATCAAAACCATACTCTGGTTTATCGTAACCTATTTGCCTTATTGTTTCTCGTGCAACGTTCTGTACATCAACATACGTTTTGGTTGTCACTTCTCCAAAAACAAGAATCAAACCTGTTTTGGTTGAAGTTTCAATTCCAGCCCTTGTATTAGGGTCTTCTTTGATCATTGCATCCAAAATTGCGTCGCTTATCTGATCGCACATTTTATCTGGGTGCCCCTCAGTTACTGACTCGGATGTAAAAAAATGTTTTTCTTTACTCATAAGCAAAAACCTCCAAATTATGTTTTATAATGCAAAGCACAGAAAGGTTTAATAATAATTTCTACTGTTATTATTCTTATAAGAATAAGTGATGTATGATGCTGCCAGAATTGAGTGAAATCAAGCACCAGAGAAAAAAATTAGATTTAACACAAACTGAATTGGCAAAAGAAACAAGAGTAAGCCAATCGTTGATAGCAAAAATTGAAGCAGGAAGCATTGTTCCTTCTTACTCAAATGCAAAGAAACTGTTTGATTTTTTTGAAACAATAAAAAAGAAACACGAAGCCAAAGCATCTGAATTTATGATCTATAAAGTTCTGAGTGTGAAACCTGATTCAACAGTAAAGTCGGCAATTAAAGCAATGGAAAAATATTCTGTTTCACAATTGCCCGTAATTGAGGAAGGAAAAAATTTGGGGACTATTTCTGAGAAAAATGTTCTGGAGGAAATAAATAATTCTGAAGAAGGAAATGTACTTGAAAAAAAAGTTTCAGAAGTCATGGGGGAAGCTATGCCGCAAATTACTGAAAATACCCCTTTTGATGTTGTTTCTTCTATAATGGGACATTCTTCCGGGGTTTTGGTTACAAAACATGGAAAGATTATCGGGATTATAACCAAGGCTGATTTGCTGAAATCGGTTGTTTCTAATAAGCATTAATTAAAGTAATATACTAGAGAAACTCAGCAAAACGATATTTTTATAAAAGGCTTCATGTCACTACTTAATAGTAACGAATTAATTTGTCGGGGTTTAGTTAATTGAATTTCAAAAACATTTTTGCAATATTATTCGCAGTACTTTTTTTGGTTAGCTTTGCGGCTAGCGCACATGCAGATGTTATTACAGTTACAGAATCTATACCAGGAAGAAATTATGAGTTAGATCACAGTTTTCTTGATAACGATCCTGTAAGTCAAAGTATTACAGCTTACTGTCCTGACAACTATGAAATTGTTACAGGGAATTGTGAAAGCGATTATCTGCGTTCATTCGGATCATTAAGAGAAGATATTGATTCTTTTGCTGATTCAGTAACCTGCACATATAGAATTGATTTCCCTTGGGCTTGCGGAGACGCTTTCCAGATTGTTTGTCCGTATATAGAAGCAACTGCTGTTTGTGAGTCTGATGGCACTAATGGCGGAAGCGAAACTAATAACCCTCCAACTTTGTTCGGGTTGCCTAATGTAAGTGTTGAGGAAAATTCAGGATTAAACTCAGATTTGATAGACCTCTGGGATTATGTGGATGATGAAGATTTTGATTATGAAATTAACTTTAGAATACTCGCTGAATCAAACTCAGGATTAGTTGATTGCATAATAGAAAATAACAGATACTTAAGCTGTTCTGTTGAAAGATCAGATTTAGGATCAAGCGCAGTTACAATAGAAGCAGAGGATACTTACGGAGCAACAGATATTGATTCTTTCACTGTTAGTGTTACCTCAGACAATGATGATCCAAACCTTAGCGGAATTCCAACTGTTTATGTTGCTGAAAATGATGGTTTTCAGGACAATGTAATTGATCTTCACAATTATGTTTTTGATAATCAGGATTCAGATTCAGAATTAGATTTTGATATTACTAACCAAACAAACACAGGATTAATTTTTTGCGAAATAGACCAGGACAGGTACATTGACTGCGATGATCCCGCAACTGACCAAACAGGAACAAACACAATCACTGTAAGAGTAACAGATACAGACGGAGCAACAGATACAGACTCTTTCAGAGTAGAAGTAATAGCGGATGACACTAACGAGGCACCTGTATTAAGCGGCATTCCTAATGTTGATTTAGATGAAAATGACGGCGCACAGGATAACCTGATTGATTTGTATGCTTATGCTTTTGATAACGAAGATTCTGAGTCAGAATTAACATTTGATATTATAGCCAATAGCGATTCAGGTTTGATTTATTGTGATATTGATCAGGACAGATACATTGACTGCGACCCTCCTAGGTTTGATAGTTCAGGAAGCAATACAATTACTGTAGAGGTAACCGACACAGATGGGTTAAGCGATACTGATTCATTCATTATAATTGTAAACGATATTTTTGATGATCCGAATGATACACCTACAATAAGCGGTCTGCCAAACCTTTCAATAGAGGAAAATGCAGGAGCAAGAAACAACTGGATTGACCTTCACTCATATGCTTTCGATCAGGAAGATTCTGATTCAGAACTTGATTTCAGGATTTCTAACCAGAACAACACAAGCCTTATTTTCTGCTCAATAGACCAAGACAGGTACTTTGAGTGTGAAGCTCCAAGAGATGATTATACAGGAACAAGCACAATTACAATAGAAGTGGAAGACCAGCAGGGAGCAACAGATTCGGATACTTTTACAATAGAAGTTGTTGCACAGGACTCAGGAGTATGCTCAGATATTGATATTGATACAAGAACAATATTCATTGATGAGGATGATTCAGAAACAATAAGATTTGATATTAGGAATCTGGGCGATGATGACTTTAGGTTGTTTGATGTGGACGTAGATGTTACAAACAACAGCAGTTTTTTAGATGCAAGAGACACTGACTTTGATACATTTATCAGAGAAGATGGGGAAGGAGAAGTGGAAATAAGGTTAGAAAGTTTTAATGTTTCAAGCGACAGAGAAGCAACAGTCAGAGTAAGAATAAGAGGAGAATTTGATAATGGAAACAGTTGTAGCTTTTCAGATATTGAAGAATCATTCAGAGTATGGATTGATAATGAAGGATCAAGTGGGTCTGGAAGCGGAAGCAATTCTTGTTCAGATATTGATTTTAAACAAAGAACTGTTTCAATGGATGAATCTGATAGAGAAACATTCAGGTTTGATGTTGAAAACAATGGAAATGATGATTTCAGAATTACTGATGTTGATGTTACAGAAACCAGCTCCTATTTGAGTATTGTTGACTTTGATGACAGAGGCACAATAAGAGACAATGATGAACTTGCACTTGAAATAGAACTAAGAAGTAATAATGTTTCAAGCGACAGAACAGCAACTGTTTACGTTGATTTAAGAGGAGAGTTTGATGATGGGAGAAGCTGTAGCTTCTCACAAATCGGCAGGGAATCATTCAGGGTTGAAATTGAGAACTCTGGTTCAGGAAGCAGCAACATCTGTAATGATATTGAAATTGATGCTTCAGATGTTACAATAGCAGAAGATAGTTCAAGAACAAAAATAATCAGAATAAAGAATGAAAACAACAGAAGTTTTGATGTTGATAATATTACTGTTTCAGAAAGTAATTCTTACTTTAACATCAGTATAAGAGATGAACCTGAAAGGATCTCGGCTAATGATGAGGAAGAACTGGAAATTAGAATATACACAAATAATGTTTCAAGAGATAAGAGCGGAGATGTTGAAATAAGAGTTTCAGGAGAATTCAGTAACGGAGTTAATTGTTCAAGCTCTAGAATAACAGAAGAATTTAGGGTTACTGTTGATAACAGAGGATCAGGAAGCTCAGACGATGATGATCGGGATGATGAAGACTTTGATGGTTCAGTAAAGATAGATTTTTCAAACAACTTTGCAATCTTAGAAGAAGGCCAGACTAAAAACATTAATGTTACAATCAAAAATGGTTTGGACAACAGACAATGTTTTGATTTAAGTTCTAATGATACACCCGTATTCAGCACTTCCCTGTCAAGCACAGAGATCTGTGTTTCAGAAAATGGATCAGAAACAATAAGCATGAGCATAACGGGCAGAAACTCAGGAACAGATAATGTTAGGTTTGAAGCAGAGTATGATGGTATTTCAAAGATTAAATTTGTAAGTGTAGAGGTTTTAGGAGATGAGATTATAGGAGAAAGACCACGGATAAGTGTTCCTGATGATTCGGAAGAGCTTTTCAGGGATAATGAAATAATCATCACAAACACAGGGCCAGAATTAAGGAACGTTACAATAAGAGCATTGAATGCACCCGAAGGAGTTAATATTGAGGAAGTTCAACTAAGCAGGTGGGAACCAGGAGAAACCCTAGGAATAGAGGTTGATATAGAACCCGGTTTTGATGATGTTGTTAGCATTACTCTGAGTATTAGCTCAGATTCAGGTTCAATTGGGGTTCCGGTAGAATTTAAGGCAAGTGAAGGACAAGGATTTACAGGATTAGTTGGATTAGCAACAACCGCAGGAATGGCCATTGGATTAATTATACTTATAGTTTTGGCTATACTGGGCATTTTAAGCGTATTTTCAAGGAAATAGGGCCTTTTTAAACAAAGAAACATTTATATATGAGCTAAGCAGCAATAGATATAACAAAGTCGAGTGAACAAGTGAACTTATTATGAAGTTTTGGGGAACTTTAATTTTGGTATTAGCATTGCTCCTATCAACTGGAGCATCAGCTTTTGTAAATAGCCTAGAGAACACAATCAGTGTGGGAGAAAGCGCTTACGAATTATCCTACACAGTTGAAAACACCTCAAACATCAGACAGCCACTTACAGTTGATTACGATCTGCCAACCTATTTTGAAATTATTAAACAACCAAATTATGTTAACGCAAACTCAACACAGGAAATTGTTGTGAAGATTTTACCACAGCAAGGTTTTGAGGGAACAACTTACACCGGAATGATTTCTATTAATCTTGGCGGAAACAGGGCAGAAAAAAGAGTTAGTATTTCATACTTAAGAGAAAATAACTGTGTTGTTGAAAGAGAGGTTTCACTAATCGAAAATAAGGTCAGAATTACACTTGAAAATAATTCTTACAAAGACAAAACAATCAAATTAAGCGAAGTTAGGAACTTACCAAATGATTGGGCTATTACAAGCACAAGTTTTGTTCTGAATGGATTTGAAAAGAATACTTACGAACTTGAATTGCAGAAAGGAAGTTCTTTTGACGGAACACTAGAATTTGTATTTGAATGTCAAGGCAATTTATTCACAAACAAAGTAGAAGTAGAACATGAGGGAAACGATTTTACAGGATTTGCAATTATAGGAAGCGCTCTTGAAAGTGTTGATTCCGAATTAATTATTGATATTTTCTTAGTTATCATAGCAGCAATTCTGTTGATAGCTTTTATCGCAAGACTGGTAAGAATTTTGAATTCGGGCGGAAAACAGACAAAAATCGAGGTGGACCAATGAACTTTTTGAAACACGCAATGTTCGCAATAACATTAATCTTAATTTCAATGACCGCAATGGCAGTAACAACTCCGGAAATTGAAGGAGTTCCAGATATTACTATTCCAATGAATGCTGAACCACTTGTGAAATTTGTTGACCTAAGAGATTATGCAAGAGATGATTTTTCAAGTGCAGGAAATTTGTTTTACAGAATACAAAACGAATCTAATGTAAACTTAGTTGATTGTTTTATAGAAGACGATTATTATGTTAGTTGTGAAGCTCCAAAGAGAGGAGTTTTAGGAACAAACACAATTACAGTTCAGGCTGTTAACTCAAAAGGAACCGCAGACAGCGATGAGTTTAATGTAAAAGTTTTTTCAGATGCTTTGCCTGAAGATGTTATTTTTTCAGTTGACAGGGACAAAGTAGTAATTGAACCAAATGATTCAATCAATGTTGTTCTTACAATAGAAAACCAGTTTCCTGAAAGAAAATGCTTTGAACTTTATTCAGAACTTGACAATAATGAAAGGGACGATATAAGAGCTACTCCTGCAAAGGACAGTTTTTGTCTTAACGGAAACGAAAGAACAAGCTTGTCAATGACTATAACGAGTTTTGATGATGCGAGAGTAGATCTTTATGATGTTGATGTAATTCTTGATTATGGTCAAGGAAGCAGAGAATTAAGCGTAGATGTGGAAATTGTTGATTTAGAGGAACCACTAGAACTTTTCAGAACCAGCGATTATTATGTTTGCAGAACTCCTTACACACAGGAAATCGGAATAAGACTTGAAAACAATTCAAGCAGATATCAGGAGATTTCTTTAAACGCAGAACACGAATTGTTACTGCCAGAGTTTGAATATTTTGTAACAAGGTTAGCTGCAAATGCTTATGATGAAATGGTTATGAGAATTCATGTTAATCAGACAACTGCATTAACTGATTATACAATACCAGTTTTCATCAGAAGCGAAAATTATTTTGTTGAAAGAGATATTAAAATCAGGTTAATTGACTGTGAGGATAATGCTTTTGATCTTGATGTTACTCCAAACGAACAAAGAATTGAAAGAGGAGACAGAGAATTTTACACAGTAATCCTTACAAGTGTTGATGATGAGGCACAGGATGTAAGGTTAAGTGTTGATAGTGATCTTCCAACATCACTTGAAAGATATGATGTTTACCTACCCGCTTATGGCGAAGTTAAACTTGATTTGGAAGTCAGAGCAAGAGAAAGCGATGATGACGGAACACACAGAATTAAAGTTACAGCATGGAATAGTAAAGAAACTGAAGAAGAAACTGTAAAAGCAATAGTTGAATCTGAACACATACTTGAAATGATTATAGAAAATAATGATTTTGATGCAAGGATTTGTTCAGCAACCAGCGGACAGGTTTTTGAGGCAAGGATCCTGAATAAAGGAGACTTTGATGAAACAGTTACACTTACACTTGCATACGTACCCGAGTCCGTACAAGCGGTACTCTCCGAGGATGAAATTGATATAGAGGCAGGGGGAGAGAAAATCGTGTACGTATTCATAAACCCTTCATTCGGAACACCATTAGGAAACTACACCTTAACATTGATAGCTGAATCAGACAATGATGAACTAAGAGAACAGCTAAGGTTTAAGGTTGTAGAAGCAGAACAAAACGCAATCGAGGGAGTAATTGAAATAACTTCATACCCAAGAGAAGTTGTTCTTGTTCCGGGTGAGGAAAAATTACTTAGCTTTACAATAAAGAACTCACTTTCAGGAAGAATGGATAATGTAAGATTAAGATTTTTCGGAGCAAATAACGGAGTTACTGTTTTCCCAATGAGCTTAGGTTCATTAGAAGGAGGAGAAAGCATTACAGTTAACAGAAAAATAAAGGCTTCTGAATCAGTATCTGAAAAAGTGTATGATTCAGTGATAGAGGTTAGGGCTGATGGTTATGTAACCACGGTTCCAATGAGGATTAAAATTACAGAAACTCCAGAAGAAGAAATTGACGAAGAAGCCGGTTTACTGGCAGGATTCGCTGTTTTAGGAGGAGGAGAGATAATTCTCGGAGGAGTTATAATTATAATACTTCTCTTAGCAATAATAGTAGTGTTGTCACTACTTAACAGTAACGAATCAAAAGGGGCAGAGTATTTAACAGAAAACAGAGGAGCATAACAACATGGATTACAAAATATTACTAGCAGGACTATTACTACTTATTTTTGGAGTCTACGCTCACAGTGCTGATGTTTCAGGTACTTGTGGAGATGACTCTCTTCAGTGTGAAATTTCATTAAACAATATGGAACTTTGTAACAATTCAACAGTTACAGAAACTTATGATGCTTACTTTAACGGAGAATATTCACAGTGGTTTAATGTAATTCCAAATCAGGTTACATTAGCACCTGGTGAATGTACAGACCTGAAAGTTTATACGGTTGCAAACTGTTATGCAGACCCTGGATTTTACACAGCAAATTTAATTATTCAGGATGGAGAAACTTTATCAGTTACTTGTTCACTTGATTTAAGACAAGGGCACTTTGTTGATATTGAAGTTGAACCTTACAGCCAGAACGCAACTCAGTGTGAGGAAAAAGTTTACGATTTAATTGTTACAAACAACACAATTGTTCCAAACCAACAGATTGAAAGAGTAGATTTAAGCATTAGCGGAATTCCTGAATCTTGGTATGTTTTGGAAGAAGAAAGAATTCTTGTTGAAAAAGGCTATCCTGAAACAGTAAAATTAAGAGTTCAGGCGCCTTGTGATGCAGATTTTGGAGCTTATGATTTTACCGCAAGAGCAACTCTTCCAAACCCTAACTTTTATGATGAGGATGACGGAGAATATGTTCTTGATCAGGGTCAGTCAATTCAGGTTTTGTTAGAAACAGGTTTTGATGCAAGAGTACATGATGCTTGTTTAGAAATTCCAACAGAAGGAAAAATAACTTTAATTAACAACGGAATGCTTTCAGACAACCTAAAACTTACTCTTGAGGGATCAGGCTTCGCAAGACTTGATAAAACTCAGGTATCTTTAAGTTCAGGAGAAGAAGAAACAATAACAGTTGATTTCCTGCAAACAATTATTGCACCCGGAGAATATGACTTTACACTTAGAGTTGAAAGCACAGTATTTGATTATTCAACAACCAAGACTTTTACCTCAAACCTTCAGGATTGTTTCAATGTAGAAGTAATAAAATTAGAAGGAGAAAGCAATGTTTGTGTGGAAGATGACCCAGTCTACAGATTCAGGGTTACAAACAACAAAGTAATGGCTGTTGATCTTGATATAAGCATTGAAGGAATCGAAGCTGACCTTGACAGAACAAATATTCTTGTTGAGCCTGGCGAATCAGAAGAGTTTGAAGCTTTACTTGATGTTAGCGATTTAGCAAGAGAAGCAAGAGTAAGCAAAACAGATCTTGCAGTTGAGATAATCATTGATACCTCAGGTTCAATGGTTGAAAGAATCAACGGAGACACCAAGATGGAGATTGCTAAAACATCAATAATTAACTTAGTAAACAACATCAACGAAGTTGACCTTGGATTAAGAGTATTAGGACAGGGAGAACTTTGTGAGGACTCAGAATTATTGGTTGGAGTAGATAAACTTGATATCGCAAGAATTACGGATGAAGTTTCAGAACTAAACCCAAAAGGAAAAACTCCTTTGACTCAGGCACTAAGAGCCAGTATAGAGGACTTCCCGGAAGCTAAAGAAAAAGCAGTAATTCTTGTAAGTGATGGAAAAGAAACATGTGAAGGAAACATAAGTGAAACAGCAAGAGAATTAGCTTCACAAGGAGTAATTGTTTACTCGGTTGGATTTGACATTGATGAGGAAGGACAAGAACAGTTAAGGGAAATTTCAAGCAGAACCGGAGGCAAATACTTCGATGCAAGAAACCCAGAGGAACTTGTTGATGTTTTACAGAAAATCTCACAAGAACTTGATATTGTTCCAAGCAATGAAGGAAAAAGAACTTTCACTTTGAACCTTGATTCAGAGAACTTTTCTTATGAAAAAGATTTCAGTTTAACAATCAGCGATTGTTACAACGCAACAATGGTTGCACCGGAACTTAACTTATGTTCAGGAGTAACCAAAAGCGATGTTGTAACCTTAGTGAACCTTGGTTCAGAAACACAGGAATTTGATATTAACATTGAACCTAACTGGATTGAAATACCAGGAACAGTTACAATTGAACCAAACAGCGAAGCAATAATTCCACTAACTGCAGTAGTTCCGGAAGATGCAAGCGAAGATTCATACACAATAAGCGCAGTATCAGGAACCATTAGGTTAAATCAGGAAAAGAACATTAATTATCTTTCAAGCGCAAGCTGCTTTGGAATTGATATGATATTGTTAGAGCCAACTCTTAATGCAGCAACATGTGAAGGAAAGAAACAAACCTTAATCATAGAAAACAGAGGAGTTGTTGAGCAAGAGGTTACAATAACCGCTGACAAACCTTATGTGGAAATTGTTGAAAGTGTTATTACTGTTGCACCAGGGGAAAGAAAAGAAGTTAACTTCTTTGTAAGTCCTCCATTTGACTTGCCTGAAACAACATTCATAAACATAACTGCAGAAACAGAAAGAGGTTTCAAAACAAGTGCTCAGATCAAGTTAATGGTTTTCGGAAACCAGGAATCATTTGGTTTGGGAGAAGTTGATGTAAGGGTAAGAGACCTTAACATTACTGAAGTTGAAGGACTTGAACATGATCTGGAAGTAGTGTTTGATATTTACAATGATTCAAACAGAACACTGGAAGTATTCAATGTAACTTCACTTGATTATAATGCAGTTGTTCAGCTGGATAAAAGATTCATACAGGCAAAAAGAACAGTCATGGCAAGAATGTTAATAGACCTTCCTGATGAATTCACTTCAAGAACAATAACTGTCCCAATAAGAATGGAAACAGACGAGGGCACTTACACAAGAAACATTGTGTTTTCTTACGAGGAATCTGAAGATGATGAACCAACACAGGGAGAAGTTGATGAGCCAATCAGCGTCGGAACTGGATTGTTTAGTTTAGCAACATTATCAACAGCATTACTTGGAGCACTTATAATAATTGTTATTGGTTTGGTTGTTTACTCTGCTTACAGAGCAGTACAGCAAGAACCTGAAGAAAAACCAAAAGAAGATGAAGGCACTAAAGCTGCAAAGGCAAAATTGGCCGAAGTTAAAACTAAGAAAGGTTCAAAGAAAGCTGCGACCAAAGGTGCTAAAAAGCCAGCAAAAACAGCTAAAAAGCCGGTTAAAAAAACCAAAAAGTCAGCTAAGAAAAAAGGTAAAAAGAAATAAATAAATTCTATTTTTTCCCATTTAAATAAAAGTAGTTGGCCACAAAAGGACTATTAATTAAAAGAGCCTTTTCCTGGTCTTCTGATCCTTTTTCCTGATTCAAAAACAGCATTACACTGTTTTTATCAAATACCACAAATCTTGAACTTAAGCTTGGTTTTGAAATTACCTTCACACCTTTACTTGTTAAAGAGGCCAGTTTTTTATCAAAATAGCCTTTTTTTCTCTTCAAACCAGACTCTGAAGAGCAGATTAGCACGTTTTCTTTGGTGTTTTCTAGCTGTTCTGCTATTTTTGAGTAAATATTACGTCTTCCCTCTACTACCCAGGCAGAATCACTAAAATCAGCTTCAATATTGGCTTTTTGCTCGAGAGTTTTAGCTATAACTTTGAATTCTTCCAGGTTTTTATCAAGCTCTTTTTGCTTAGTTTCAGAAACAGATTCTACTGCTGTAAGCGGTTTTACAACACGGAATTCTATGGGTTTGGAAGCACTTCTTGTAACAAAACCTTTTTTTTCAAGGGAAAAAAGCACATCATAAACCCTTGCTCTCGGAATGTTTGAGGATTTACTTACAAAAACAGCACTGGCCTTACTATTGTCTAAAAGGGCATTGTAAGCGCGTGCTTCATACTCGTTTAAGCCAAGTTTTTTTATACTCTCAATCATGCAATTACAAGGAAAAAGTACTATAAAAGATTTTTCTTGGATATGAAACTCAGGTTTAAATAGAATGAAATTGTTCTATTTTTATGGTTCTTAGAAAAATATCAAATGCAGTTAATCGGCTTGCCAATTGGGCGGGTGAAAAAAGAAGACCAGCGTATGAAAAAAAGCTCACAAGAGCCACAGAAATTTATGAAGAGGCAGTAGTAAGAGGAAACACCGAAAAATATTCTAGAGAAGAGATTGAACAGGCAACAAGAATAGTTGAACAAGCAAGAAAGAAACCACAATAAATAATTTTACATATCTTATTTGTTTCCAATAGCACAGAATAAAAACAATTCCTAATTATATCTTTACATGAAAAAAGTTGAACCTGCAAAAGCAACAGAAAATGTAAGGCACGCAATCAGAGATTTGGTTCCGATAGCGGAAGAAGTTGATGCTTCAGGAAAAGAAATCACATACCTTAACATAGGCGATCCGATTGTTTATGATTTCAGAACTCCTGAACATTTATGGGAAGCAATTAATTCCGACCGCAGAAAATGTGAAGGTTATGCAAACGCAATCGGCAGCCATGATACAAGACAGGCAGTAGCTGATTACGCAAACAGAATGGGTGCAAAAAACATTTCAAATAAAGACGCAATAATTTTTGTGGGCGGTTCTGAAGCAATAATACTTTCCCTTCAAGCTTTAATGAATCCCGGAGAAAATATTCTTGTACCAAGGCCAGGTTATTCAGTTTACAATGGCGAACTTAATTATTTGGGTTGTGAACACAACGAATATGACCTAGATGAAGAAAATGAATGGCAGATAGATATTGAAACAATGAGAAAAAGCATAAATGAAAAAACAAAAGGTATTGTAATAATTAACCCTAACAATCCAACAGGTTCGGTTCTAACAAGAAAAAATCTCAAAGAAACAATTGACCTTGCAGGAGAATTTGACTTACCTATTTTCTCAGATGAAACTTATGATCAGATAATTTATGATGATGCTGAATTTGTTTCTGCAGCCTCACTTTCAAATGACATTCCAATAATAAGTCTCGGAAGCATTTCCAAAACACATTTGGCTCCAGGTTTCAGAGGAGGCTGGTTGTATAAACAAGATCCTAACGGAGCATTGGATGATTACTTTGCAGCAATACAAAAATTATGCAGATTAAGGCTTACTAATGTAGCCCCTACTCAAGCCGCAATTAAAGCAGCACTTAATGGCCCGCAAGACGGGGTTAAGGAAATGGTAAAAAAATTACAACCACGAAGAGATCTCACTTATAAAAGACTTAATGAAATTGAAGGTTTAAGCTGTGACAAACCCAAAGGAGCTTTTTATGCTTTCCCAAAAATAGATTTACCGGTTAAGTCAGATAAGGAATTTGTGCTTTCACTTCTCAGAGAAAAAGGAGTTCTTGTAGTATATGGTTCTGGCTTTGGTCAAAAAGAAGGAACTAATCATTTTAGAATAGTGTTCTTACCTCCAGAAGAAACACTAAACACGGCTTTTGATAAGATAGAAGAGTTCATTAAGGAAAATTATTCATAAAAATTTTTAGAAAAAAAACTGAGAAAAAGTATTTAAACACTAAAGTAGTATAGTGTTATTGCGTATTGGGAGTTAAGGGGGTAAGCTACACTGCGCTTGGTTTGTACTAACTTCAGAAAACAGTTTTGAAGTTGCAGATCCCTGGCTTGCCTCTTTCACATTTACTGGTTTTTAACATACAAGAACTATTATTAAAACTAAACAACGTAATCATACTATGAATAAAATAGCTGTGCTGAGTTTGGTAATTCTCCTTGTAGCAGGAATGGTGTTAGCCCTTCCGGAACAAGCTAATCCTAAAGCAGACAAAGGCCCTATTGAAAAAATCACTTTTATCCATTACAAAAAAGGCCATGCAAAACCTCCTTGGGCAGGAGGAGGAAATGATAAAAGCAAAGTAACTTGTTATGCATTCTTATCAAAAGGTGCAAAGTGGAAAACAACTGAAAACTTTTTAATTAACCCAACTAATTCACAAGGTTTGAGCGAATCATTAATTGTAAATTCAACCAATGCAGGAATCAATGAATGGGATTCAGAAGTTACGTTTGATGTTTTTGGAACAGGATCAGTTGATTATACTGCTTCTTATAACAACGGAGACTATGACGGCATAAACACTCTTTCATTTGGAGACATTAATAAATTAGGAGCAATCGGAGTAACAACAGTATGGGGTTACTTTAGCGGAAAACCATCAACAAGAGAATTATTAGAATGGGACATGCTTCTTGATGAAGTTGACTTTGACTGGGGAAACAATGATGCTAACAAAATGGATGTTCAGAACATTATTACTCACGAATTAGGACATTCAGCCGGAATGAGCGATCTTTATGAAGCCGGATGCAATGATGAAACTATGTATGGTTACTCAAACGAAGGCGAAACTTCAAAAAGAGACCTTAATTCTGGAGATATTGAAGGAATCCAGAAGCTTTACAAATAAACGAAACATTATAATATAACTAAAAACCTAAAATTTAAGATGTCTTCAAATAAAGCATTAAATAAATCAATTATAATTATCCTGCTCTTTGTATTTTCTATTATTGCATTTTATACAGGTTATAGTAAACAATCCGGAACTCTTGAACCAGACATGGTTTTTGAGGTTCTTTCATTCAGTGATTTTGCACATTCAATTGATGAACTAAATAAAGTTGCAGCACTAGCAGGAATAGGACTTATTGCATTAGCTTTTTTATCAGGCCCACTATCCAGACTTTGGCCAAAAACATGCGCATGGTTGCTTCCAACAAGAAAATATGTAGGAATTGGAGGATTTATTCTTGCAGCTCTTCATTCAATTTATGCGATAATTATTTTTTACGATTTAGATTTAAACCAAATACTTTTAGAAAACCCCCATGCATTAGCAATAATTTTAGGAATAATAGCCATACTAATTTTTGCATTAATAACATTTACTTCTACTAAAAAAGCAGTTAAGCAAATGGGCTATTCAAAATGGAAAACTATCCAAACAACAGGATATGTAGCTCTTTTACTTGCAGTTATTCATTTTATCCTTTTAGAAACAAAACCTGAAATAGGCCTTAGTGTGAGACCCTATGGATTGCTTTTCCTTGCTATAGCAATTATTGCACTAGCAATGAAAGGACTAATGATTTTGATCCAAAGCCCTGAAAAGAAAAGTTATGAGGAACACATTGGCGAATCAAAGAAAAAGAAGTAGTCTCCTCAAAAAATACTGCATTATAGCTATTACTGATAAACGCTGAACTTTTAAAGCTTCTCAGAGCTAATTTTCAGTGCCAAACTAATGCTTTTTCTTTTGGCAAAGCTTTTCTTTTTCACGAAAAAGAAAAGGTTTAGGCGGTGATGGCAGAGTGGTCAAATGCGCACGCTTGGAAAGCGTGTTTCTTCACGGGAGCGGGGGTTCAAATCCCTCTCACCGCGTATTTATTTTTTCTCCAACACAAACACTTTATCATTTTCCCTTACTCTTTCAGAAACTTTTATTCCTACTTTTTGGGATTTTTTAGCTCGTTTAAGTTCAGTGTGATTAATCTGCATAGAAGTTAAATCCTGTTCTAAAAACGTAGTGGCACCCTCAAAAACAATTTTATCACTAATTGAAATATTTTCAATTAGCTTTACCTCAGCCACCCCTGCTTTTGCATAATACTTTTTTACTGTTCCAACCATAACTTTTCTTTGGGTTTGTTTGCTTCCTTGCTTATCAGTTAAATCATTTTTATCAGGCTTGCGGAGAAAAAACCCTGTTGAAAAGCCTCTGTTGAAAACCTTTGAAAGTTCTTTGTCCCAAACAATTATTTTCTTTTTTGAAAAAGTTTTGTCAAACACAGAATCAATTGCTTCTCTATAACATTTAGTTACCGCAACAACATAATCGCTTGGCTTTGTTCTTCCTTCGATTTTTAAGGAAGAAACTCCGGAAGCAATTATTTTATCCAAAAACTCAATTGTTTTCATATCCTTTGGGGAAAGAATTGTGTCTCCTCTAATTTCAAGTTCCTTTTTTTCAGAACCCTTATGACCGTCAAAAAAATACGCACGCCTGCAAACCTGCAGACATTCCCCCTTGTTGGCACTTTTTCCAAAAAGCTCATGGCTCATAAAGCATCTTCCAGAAACAGCAATGCACATTGCACCATGAACAAAAATTTCTACTTCAATTCCCAGATTTTTTGCATTTTTAGTAATTTTATTTATCTGATCTAATGAAAGTTCTCTTGCTAAAACAATTCTTTCAGCACCAAGATCTTTGTATTGCTGTAATGCAATTGAATTTCCAATGCTTGCCTGAGTGCTTATGTGAGGCTCTAATTTTAGTTTTTTTACAATTGAAAGAACACCCAAATCAGAACAAATTACCGCATCGACTTTTGCTTTTTTTGCCTGTACAAGAACTTTTTCCATTTCCTTCATTTCTTCTTCAAACACAACAGTATTCAAGGCCAAATAACCTTTCACTTTATTTTCACGGAGATAACTCATTAGCTTTTTCAGTTCAGATGTTTTAAAATTGGTTCCAAGGTCACGCATATTGAAGCCTTTAACCCCAAAATAAACAGCATCAGCACCGTTCTTTACCGCAGCAATTGCACAAGAGAAGTTTGCTACACCCACCAATAATTCTGGTTTTTCCATAACTAAGAAGCGTTAGGAAAGAATTAAAAAAAGAAAAAGAGGTTAAATGGCATACGCCATTTAACTGCAAATTCCAACTAATGGTTTAGATCCTGTTTGTTTAGCAGCTACCAAACCATTCTGCACAGTGTATGTTAATACAATATCATACTGATATACATCCCCTGCTGTACAGGTTACGTCTGTATCTGTGAATGTTGTCTGGCCGCCTACAGCAATATTAACATCTGCAAGACCAAGTGCTAATCCGTCAACAGAAATATCGTCAATCTGAATCTTATCAGTTGTCTGATTTCTGAGGATAAAATCTATGTTTGTACCGTCATTGTCCCATTGGGTTATTGCTAATGGGCTTGTTGATTGCCAGTACGCTCTACTTTGCTGCTCAGTAATCTGGGTTCCTAATCCTGGGAACCAACCCATTACTCCTGCAACAACCAAAGCAACAACAATAATAACTGCCAAAATGATCAGATATTCTGTTGTTCCTTGTCCCTTTTTTTCAATCATATTTTGTTTCACCTCACTACTCCAAAACTAATTGGGAAAACTTGTAGGATTAAGCTATTATTCCTTATAAAGGTTACTCCGTTAAAAGGCCAAAAACTGGCCCAAAAAGGCATTTGCTACTATAAAAACAACAAAAGAAGCAACCCATAATCTTGTAAAGTACCTGCAATCCCGCCATTCTCTATTGTAACTCTTCTTATTACCGCACCTGGAACATATGCATTGATATACGCTTTAGTGCCATGCTGAACAGCATGCCTAAAATGAATGTCCTCTATCCTAATTGTATCTGTTTTATCAGATGGATTTTGAGATCTAACAATAGCATTTAGACCAATCTCAATAATTGGTTTTGCTCCTGTTCCATAAGCACCCATAAAAGTCCCGTGCGGAAGATTAAACTTGTCACTATCAGCAATACTCCAAGAATCTCCTCTTTTCAACAGCAATTTCTGTAGTGAAGGTCCGGCAGCTATTATTTGACTCCTAGCTCCGCTAAGAGTCTGAAAAGGCTCTGCTTCAGTTCCGGGATTAGAATCATTCCCGCTATTAGCAACATAATAAACCGGCCCGCTGAAAGCATCAACAGTAATTTGAGTTGAGGTTGAAGCAGACAGTCCTATTGAATCAGTTACGGTTAATGTAACAGTATAAGTTCCATCATTATCAAAACGATGAGCAACAAGCATACCCTCATCAGTTTGAGAATCCGCAGAACCACTATCACCAAAATCCCAAGCATACTCAACAACCTCTGCACCACCAGCAGCACTGGATTCAATTCCGGAAAACAGCAAAGTCAGAGGTGCAACCATCAGAACATCAGGATAGTAAATATCAGGGTTTGGAGGTTCTCCTGATGCAATGCACACTCCTGATGAATGGCCAAAGTCACAGCAATAACCAAAAGTTTCTTCCCCTCCATTACAAATACAGGTTTCTGTAATCGCCGCATCAATTGTACACTGAGGAATAATAATCTCCGGACAATCCCCAAAAAAAGTAGATATTAAAATTAAATCTTCTATACCAACTGTACCGCTGTTATCAACATCTGACTTTGGATCCTGGCCGCCCCAATGCTTGACAATATTAACCAGATCAAAAATATCCACCCTATTATCCCCAGTAATATCTTCACATTCGGCTGCAAAAGCCATAGAAGAAAAGCTTAGCATAAATAACAAAAGAATTACTTTTTTCACACATTAAAAACGCTTAAATAGTATAAAATTATATCTGATTGTTACAAATCAATACTTTAATAGAAGTATTTTAAACAGGCAATAACAACAATTATACATGGTTAAAATAGCAGCCTCAGTTCTGAATGCTGATTTCTCAAAATGGCAGGAATGGCTTCCAAAATTAGAGGAAGCAAAAGTTGATAGAATCCAATGGGATATAATGGATAACAAATATGTTCCGAATAATGGAGTGGATAAAAAGTGGCTGGCTGAATTGAGAAATCACACAAAAATATTTTTTGAATCACACCACATGGTTAAAAAACCAGAAGAGCAAGTAACCGAGTTTGCAGAAATGGGAAGCAACATGTTTATTTTCCATATTGAAACAACAAGCGAACCATTAAAACTTATTGAAAAAATTGAAGAACACGGAATGAAAGTAGGAATAGCAGTAAATAATCAAACTCCTGTTGAAAAGATTTTTCCTTATTTGGATAAAGTTGATCTTGCTTTAGTGATGACTGTGGAAGCTGGTTTTGGAGGGCAAAGTTTTGTTGAAAAAAACCTTGAAAAAGTAAAAGCACTCAGAAAAAAGATCGATTCTGAAAAACTTGATTGTAAAATAGAGGTTGATGGCGGAATTGACGCAAAAACAGGAGCATTATGCGTTGCTTCTGGAGTTGATGTACTAGTATCAGGTTCCGGTATATTCAAACACCCAAAAGGCATTGCAGAAGCCGTAAAAGAGCTCCATAAATCCTAATGTGAGGCTTTTTAACCTTATTTGGGTTCTTTTTCTTTTGGTACAGCTTTTATTTTTCTTCTCAAGAAAAAGAAAAGGTGTGAGCGGAGATGGCGGAGTGGTCTAACGCGCCTGCCTTGAGAGCAGGTGAGCTTCGGCTCGCGGGGGTTCGAATCCCTCTCTCCGCGTACCAGCAAGCCCGCTGGTGTAGGGCGTGCACCTTCGGTAGCACTTGCGGCTGTGTGGTACGCTAACGTCCAACCAATTGCAAAACAATTGGTTATAAATTAAGAATTTATGCTTTTTCTTTTGGTACAGCAGAGCTATCTTCTTCTAGATCTAGGGACATTTCCAATTGCTTTTCTCGCAGCCTTGGAACGTACACTCTGTTCCTTAACGCCCTTTTTTCCAACAGTAACTATTGACCGCGCATTACGATTTTTTCTGCCTGAACGGCCAAGTCGCATATCGCTTTTTTTTATCATTTTTCTTTCAATCAAATAATCTGCTTTTTTCCGCAATTCAGTATCAGTCATTGCAATACCATGTTCAGACAGCCAATCAGCAATCATTGGAATTGTATGAGTTTTATGCAAACGAATTATAGGTCCATAAATGGGATGCTTATCAAACTCAATATACCTTTGAGTATACACCTTCTTGACCATAAAATATACATAAAAAAAGTAGTATTTAATACCTGTCTAAAAAATAAAAACTCATTATTACCGCACATTTAAAATGCTTTTGGAAGCGAAATGTGATTGTATGAAAGCGCTCGTACTGGTTTTAGGTTTGATTCTAATTGTTTCTGGTTGTACACAGCAGGCACAAGAGCAAAGTGATTTGGATGACGGCCAATCACTTGTATCAATTGAAAACAGCGAAGTTTTAGAGGGGGTTAATGAAATGGCAGTTGAAAACGGAGATACAATAAAAGTAGAATATGTGGGAACTTTCCCGGACACTGGTGAAGAGTTTGATAAGAGCGAAGGAAGAGGGCCATTAGAGTTTGTTGTTGGTACTGGAATGATGATTAAAGGATTTGATGCAGCAGTTGTTGGAATGGCACTTAACGAAGAGAAAACAGTTCAGATTCCTCCTGAGGATGCTTATGGAAAATCTGGAGAAGGGCAGACTGTTGAGGTGCCTGTTGAACAAATACAAACAGGAGAAGAAGAAATTGCAGTAGGAACTTCTGTATTTTCAAGCAATGGCCAGCAGGGGAAAGTAACAGCAATAACTGACGGTGTTGCAACAGTAATGTTTGAACATGCATTAGCGGGAAAAACATTACAATTCTGGATTAAAGTGGTAGACATCCAAAAGGGTTAAAATCACTTTTCTACTAATTTTTTTAGATAAAAATGACTGAATGTGTTTTTTGCAAAATAGGCAAGGGGGAAATTACCCCCAAAAAAATTTACGAAGACCAAAATATAATAGCTTTTTTGGATATTTTTCCGGCAGCAAAAGGACACTCTTTAGTGATTCCAAAAAAACATTACGCTACTTTGCTTGACATTCCTGAAATGGAACTGAAAGAATTAATTCAGATTGTTCAAAAAGTTGGGGCTGCAGTAATGAAAGCAACTCAAGCAGATGGTTTTAATGTTTTACAGAATAATAAAGAAGCAGCCGGGCAAGCTGTACCGCATTTACACTTTCACATTATCCCCCGATTTAAAGATGATGGTTTGAAGCTTGCTTTAGGTTCAAAGCAAAGTGAAGAAAAGGAACTTGTGCATTGGGAAAGTCTAATCAAAGAACACATTTAATGATAAGCAATTGTTCTGTTTAATTTTTTTTCAACAGGTTTAGCACCGCTTCCATAATGTTCATGAATAATATGGTTTTCAGCTTCCTTTCTGGCATAGAGCATACTTACTCCAAATTTCTTTCCGCAAACAGGACACATATACATCTCACTACCTCCCTTCTCAGGAGGTTCCAAAATCAGCAAATTAACCAAACTAATGATAATCTATTCTTTTTCCATCACCATGAGGCGAGGGTTTAAATTTGAAAAAATCCTTTTGAATAAAATGCCCCAAAAAGCAATAGAGGACACAGGCACAAGAACAAGACTAAATAAAGCAATAAGTCTTAAAGAAGCAACTATTTATGGGATAGGAGTAATTCTCGGGGCAGGAATTTATGCTCTTTTAGGAGAGGCTTCAGGAATCGCAGGAAATGCAACCTGGCTTTCGTTTGTAATAGGTGCAATAATAGCTTCCTTTACTGCATTGAGTTATGCGGAACTGAGTTCTATTTTTCCAAGGGCAGCAGCAGAATTTGTTTATGTGAAAAATTCAACAGGATCATTCTTTCTTGCATTCATTGTTGAGTATATTGTTTTTCTTTCATTAATTTTTAGTGCAGCGGCGGTATCATTCGGTTTTGGAGGCTACTTAAACAGCTTGGTCGGAAGCAATATTCTTTACACTGCAGCAGTTGTGATTATTTTACTTTCAATACTGAATTTTAAAGGAATTAAAGAATCTGCAAGGTTCAACATTATTTCAACATTTGTCGAGGTTGGAGGATTGGTACTCATCATTCTTCTCGGATTAAGTTTTGTCGGAAGTGTTGATTATTTTGAGGTTCCGAACGGAGTGAGCGGAGCAACAGATCTGGGAGAATTATTCATTCCAATTTTTGGAGCAACCGTGTTAGTGTTTTTTGCGTACCAAGGTTTTGAGGAATTGGCAAACCTTACAGAAGAAACACAGGAGTCAAAGAAAAATATTCCAAAAGCAATGCTTATAGCATTGGCAATAACCACAATCCTTTACATACTTGTTTCAATAGTAGCGGTTAGCGTGGTTAATTATGCTGAGCTTGCAGAAAGTGCCGCACCCCTTGCAATGATTGCTGAAAGAGCAGGGGGATCTGGAATGGGGCAATTGCTTGGATTAATAGCATTGTTCGCAACAGCAAACACTGTTCTGATTTTGCTGATTTCTTCATCAAGAATGCTTTACGGAATGTCAGCACAGGGAGCAATTCCAAAATTATTTTCAGAGGTGCATGAAAAAACAAAAACCCCGATGTTTTCAATTGCATTCTCAGCAATAATTGCAATAATATTCCTTGTCTTTGTGAATGACCTGAGAGATTTAGCAATGTTAACCAACATGGCTATATTTTTGAGTTTCTTTTCGGTTAATGCATCACTTATTTTAATCAGATTTTCAAAGAAAAAGTATGAAGCTGGTTTCAGGGCTCCGTTCAATATTGGAAAGCTTCCAATAACCGCTGTTCTGGGTTGCCTGTCAAGTTTGATAATGCTGCCACAGCTATTACAGCCAATGATCATTTTAGGAATCGAGCTCCCGATAATACTTTTTGGAGGACTGATAATGGTTCTGGGAATCCCGGTTTATTACTTTGGAAAAAGCAGACAAATAGACCCAATACTTGGCAAATAAGCAGATAGTAAGTAATTTATACTTCTCCAGAGTTGATTTTATTCATGGATGAAAAGATGCAAAAAACATTAGTAAATGTACTTATCCTTGTTGTGTTATTGTTTGGATTATTAGTTGTGCTTATTTTTACAGGAATACTTGGATGCAACAGTGTTCCTTTTGGTTGTGATGCATATTACACTATTTTGAAAGGCGGACAACCTTCAATACTAATTGCTTACGGAGCAAATGGTTTAGGGAATTATGAAAAACTTGAAGCTGTTTTAAGCGACAGAAGCCTTGTGAATGCGAGAGCAAGGGCAATGAGCATTGATAAGCTATCGCAGGGAAACGTAAATGATTTTGATTTGATAATAGTGGAGGAGGCAAAACAGATATGCTCTGACAAACTCAAAATGTTCCAGAATTATGTAATCAAGGGAGGCCGCTTAATCTGGACTGCAGATGCAGGAACTGAATTATGTGAAGAGGATTCTTATTTGTTAGAATCAGAAAGGGAAGTTGATGGTGAAGAAGTTCCTATTGGACCTTGGGCAAGAAGAGATGGCTCCAAACAACTTTCTTTTGACGAATTTTTAGGGGTAAATTTCAAGGGGAATGTTTGTGACTTAACAGAATGTACTCCGGGAGAGGAAATTGGCAGAATAGAAGTTCTGGATGATGAACATAAATTAACTTATGGTTTAAGCCCTTCAATCCCTTACTCTGGAAACTTTTCAGTTGTAAAAACAAACAGTTCAGGAACAACAACAATTGTATCAATAATAGATTATGGATTTGACTTTTTAGCAACACCAAGCGGACAGCCATGGTTAAGCGAGGAAAGAACTAACTTTGGCAAAAACCTTCCGTTCATTATTACAAGCGGTGTCGGGGAAAGGGTTGCTTATTACGCCGCACCAATAGAAAGCTTTGTGGAAGGAGAACAACCATACAAAGCAATGATAGAACAATTGTATTATGGGATGTTATATAATTAGTGAATTATTATGGTACATTTCAGAATTATTTCAAAAGTTAGAGAGAAACTTTTGAAAATAAAAAAAGATTTAGATAAAAGACAGCCAATACATGAAGCTCATGCAACTGCCAAAGGAAAAGATCCCCTTTTTGTTAAAACTCTATTTTTTATTAGCAGGGAAGGAAGATCACATAGAGTAATAATTAATGAAGCTTTAAATCAAGCAGGAATTGATCCGCAAAACCCAAGAAATAAAAAAACTGTTAGAACAGTTCATGATATTGCACAGGAACTTGGAAAAATAGATGCGCTTAAAAGGGATGGATTAATTTCTGAAGAAGAATATGAAAACGGACTTTTAGAAAATAATCAAAAATTTAAAGAATTACTAACTCCATTAATCGGGAAAAACGGAATCACAAAATTCAGAGAATATATAATTTCATTTTTTGAAATAAAAAGGCAATTACCATTACACGAAAACAGACAAAATTAGAATTATTTTTTCTTTCCGCCCATTTTTTCAAAAGCTCTGAGTACCTCTAATGGAACTGCAAACACAACAGTATTACTTTGATCAGAACTCAGATCATTAAGAGTGTTTAAAGTTCTTAAGTGCATTGCACCAGCGGAAGCACTAAGTGTTTTTGCTGCTTTGGCAAGATTATTGGAAGCAACAACTTCCCCCTCAGCTTTAATAATAACAGCTCTTTTTTCTCTTTCAGCTTCAGCCTGCTTAGCCATTACTCTTTTCATATCCTGAGGCAGTTCAACATCCTGCATTTTAATATTAGTAATGTCAATTCCCCAAGCATCAGTTTCAACATCAACCAATTTTTTTATCTGGGAACCTATTTCTTCTCTTTTTGTAAGAACAGTATCAAGGGTTGATGCACCCACAATATCCCTCAAAGCAGTCTGAGCTAACTGTGCAGTTGCAAAAATATAATCTTGAATATCCAGAACAGCCTTTGCAGGATCTTTAACTTTGAAATAAATAACCGCATTAATATTAACCGGAACATTATCCTTAGTCATAACCTCTTGTTTTGGAACATCAATTGTTTTGATCCTGATATCTACCTTCCTATAACCCTGAATAATAGGAATAAGGAAATTAACCCCCGGATTCATGATCCCGGCATATTTACCAAGAGTGAATTTTACTCCTCTTTCATACTGAATTATAATTCTTACAAAAAGTACAACAAAACCAACTAACAGAACAACCAGCCAGAAACCGCTGAAAAGAATAAACCCTATCGTCCCTAAAACATCTAAAGCCATCAAATCACTACTATTATTGTGTTACAAGCATATTTAAAAGTTTGTCCATAGCCAATTCCTAACGTGTATGGATCCGTAGCTCAGCCTGGATAGAGCATCTGCCTTCTAAGCAGAGGGTCGCGAGTTCGAATCTCGCCGGGTCCGCTCTCCGTTTGCGTCCGGAGGTAACGCAGAGGTCCAACCCCTTGTTTGCAAGGGGTTATAACGCGACAAATGAATCTGTCCTACCGAAGGTGGACGCGTACCCCACAGCCGCAACTGTGGCTTTCTAAAAGCATTAAATAGCTAATTACACTCAATATAAGTGATAAAAATGGATTTCAGAAAAGAATTATTAAAAGCACTTTCAAAAGCAGGAATCAAAAAACCTGAAGAATTACTGGAGCAGCCGCCACAAAGAGAAATGGGAGATTATGCTTTACCCTGCTTTAGGCTTACAAAAGAATTCAAAAAAAGCCCTAACGAAATCGCTTCTGACTTTAAAGAAAAAATCAAGCTTCCGAAAGCATTTACAAAAGCAGAAGCCAAAGGCCCTTATTTAAATTTCTTTTTAGACGAAAAAACTTTCGCAAAAAACACAATTGAAAAAATTCTCAAAGAAAAAAACGCGTATGGTTTGGAAAAAAAGAAAGGCCCGAAAATAATTGTGGAATATTGTCAGGCAAACCCGATGAAAGCATTCCATATAGGACACATAAGAAACATTTGTTTAGGAGAATCGATTTCCAGAATTTTTGAAGCAAGCGGAGTAAACGTTTCAAGAGTTAATTACGGCGGGGATGTTGGACCGCATGTAAGCAAAACACTTTATGCTTATCAGAATCTGAACAAGAAAAAAATACCTGAAAAAATAGAAGAAAAAGGAGCATGGTTAGGAAACCTTTATACCCAGGGAGCCAAAGCAGTAAAGGAAAACCCTGAATTAGAACAAAAAATGCGGGACATGGTTGTTGAGTTAGAGGCAGGAAACAAAAAACTTGTGAAAGACTGGGAAAAACTCAGAAAAATGAGTTTAGGTTATTTTGATACGATTTATGACAGCCTGAACACTAAATTTGATAATATTATTCTTGAAAGCGAAGTTGAAAAAGAAGGGATAAAAATTGCAAAACAACTCCAAAAAGAAAAATTTGCATATGAAGATGAGGGAGCATTACTTGTTGATCTTACAAAATATAACCTTGAAAAATTCCTAGTGTTAAAAAGTGACGGAGCAGCCCTTTACTCAACTAAGGATATGGCTTTAGCAAAGATGAAAAAGCAAAAGCTCAAAGCAGACAAAACCTACAATGTGGTTGGTTCTGAACAAAAGTTTTATTTCCAACAGCTTATCAAAACAATATCCTTAATGAACAAAAAGAAAAACGAGTTCTGTGAAACAAAACATGTTTCTTATGAGCTCGTAAGATTAGAAGGTGGCAAGATGGCTTCACGAGAAGGAAACGTGATTACTTATGCTGAATTATTTAACACGATTTTTGAAAAAACTTACAAAGAAACAAAATCCCGTCACAAAGACTGGAGTGAAAAGAAAATCTCAGAAAACGCAAAACAAATAGGTTTAGCAGCAATCAAATTCGGAATGTTGGGACATGACAAGAACAAAGTTATTATTTTCAACTGGGAAAAAGCAACAAGTCTAGAAGGGGAAACAGGACCGTTTATACAGTATAGTTATGCAAGGGCAAAAAGCATCTTAAAAAAAGCTAAAAAAACAAAACCAGGATCATTCAGTTTAACCCATGAAAAAGAAAAAGGGCTTGTGTCAATTTTAGCAAATTATGAAAATAAAGTAAAAGAAGCAAAAGACAGTATAAGCCCGCACAAAATCGCTTATTATCTTATTGAATTGGCTTCAGCATTCAATTCTTTTTACCATGAAGTAAGGGTTCTGGATGCAGAAGAAAAACTTATAGGGGACAGGGTTGCTTTAGTTGAATCGGTATCTCAAGTATTGCAAAATGGGATGGATTTGCTTAACATTAAAGCCATTGATGAAATGTAAGGCACTTAAATTAATTTCTACTGCATTTATATTATGGGCGATAGCTTCAAAAAAGAGTTGACTGATCTTAAAAAAACAATAAGAAAGTTCCATCCTAAAGCAGACCTATCCATGGTGGAAGAAGCATTCTACTTTTCAAAAAATGCCCACGAAAAACAGTTCAGAGCATCAGGAAAACCTTATTTTACACACCCTTTAGAAGTAGCAAAAATACTTGCGGGAGAAGGCCTTGATAAAGTAATTATAAGTGCAACACTTTTACATGATGTTATTGAGGACACAAAAGCAAGTAGAAAAGAAATTGAATCTCTTTTTGGAAAAAAAGTATCCGCTCTGGTGGAAGGAGTAACAAAACTCGACATGTTGTCATTTAAGTCAAGACAGGAGTACTCAACAGCTGCAATAATAAAAACAATAATTGCTGCATCCAAAGACCTGAGAGTATTAGTGATAAAAATATTTGACAAACTCCATAATATGAGAACAATTAAATATTTGCCAAAAGAAAAACAAAGAAGAATAGCAAGTGATATTCTCAGCATTTATGTTCCGCTTATCCATAAATTAGGTATGCATGAAGTAAAATATGAGTTGGAAGAAATTTCATTCAAAATTTTAGAACCAAAAAAATACAAAAAACTGAAAAGACTTATTACTAAGGAAAGAAAAAAGAAATTAAAAGAAGTTTATAAAGCTGCAGAAATTTTAAAGAAAAAATTCCAGAAAGAAAAATGGGAATTTTCACACGAAACAAAATCTATCTACTCACATTATTCAAAAATAGTTGGAAAAAACAAAGAAATCAGCGAACTAAACGATTATGCAATACTTAAAATATTTGTAAAAAACAAGTATGACTGTTATACTGCAATGGGTAAAATACACTCATTATTCAAACCTATACCTTATAAAATCAAAGATTTTATTGCAATACCAGAATACGGCATTTACAAAGCATTACACTCACAAGTCATCGGGCCAATGAAAAAACCACTTAAAATTTATATAATAACAAGAGAACTTGATGATATTGGTGAAAAGGGAATTGTGAGTTACTTAAAAAATAACCAGCTAGAAGAGTTCAATAAATTTTCAGAATCATTGCCAAAGCTAAAAACCCCTTCTATTAAAAATAATAAACAACTGGCTGAAACAATGGATCTGGAGTTTCACAATAATACAATGCTTGTATTTACAACTAAAGGAGAATCACTGACTCTCCCTCCAGAATCAACAGCCCTTGATTTTTCATACTTTACAAATGAAAAAAATTCATATAAAGCATCTGCAGCAAAAATAAACGGAAAATTAGTCCCCTTATGGAAGCAACTTAACACTGGAGACCGAGTAAAAATACTTTACTCTAATACAAGCCACCTTAACTCTAGTTGGCTTAGTTTTGTTAATTCAGACAAATCAAAAAACTTTATAATGCATCAACTGGAAAAGAAACGAAAATCCAGTAAGAAAACGGGGGAAATTGCAAGAATAAGAATAGAGGCTATTGACAGACCAAAATTAATAATGGATCAAATAATAATTTTAGCAAAAAATGGTTTGGACATAGAAACATCAATCTCAAGAATGAACGAAGATAGCACTACTTGTTATTCAGAATTTTTTATCAGAGATAAAAATATTAAAAATCTTCAAAAAGTAGTTCAGCAGCTCAAAGAATTAAAGGAAACTCTAAACGTTAACTTATCCTACACTAAATAATTTATTCAACTAACAAAGCAGGTTTCATAGGAAAAGCCTTGTTGGCTTTCTCTTTATTATCTGTCTTATCTGCAGACACTACTATTGCTTCTGCTCCAAGCTCTTTTGAAAGCAAATCAACAGACCCTGAAAGAAGCTTAAACTCATCAACTTTATCTAATGATTTCAAATCATGAAATTTTTGCAAAACAGGTTTTAAGAAAGTCTGGGCTTCTTTTGCATGTTTTTTAGCATCAGGAATACCCATAGCTAATTTCATTGCATCACTAAACTCTGGCTTTTCCTTTTTTGAAAGAATTTTTTCAAAAACATTCCACTTCCAAGAAGCTGCAACAAATACAGTAACCTTTTTTGGTTTTGCTATTTTTGCCAGATTCTTAATATTATTAACATCAGCCTTGATACCTTGAATCATTTTTTCAGTGGCTTCCGCTTCCTTATCAATACTTTTTTCATCAAACTCTGGCCAGGATTGTACAGAAACTAATCCTTTTTCTCCAATTAACCTATAAAGTTCTTCTGCTAAATGAGGCGCAAAAGGAACAAGAAGTTTTGAAATTGAATTTAATGAAAATCCTAAAACATTTGAATCTATTTTTTCCTGCTTTCCAACAAAATTCACAAGCTCCATTATAGAACCAATTGCATAATTGAATTTATACTCCTGAATTAACTTAGAAATTTTCTTAATAGTGCTGTGAGTTTTGCTCAAAACAAGTCTGTCACTTATTGAAAGTTTTTTTCCTGGTTTTTTATTTGAAATATTTTTTGCATTAGCCTCAAAAACTGAATAAATTTTCTGCAAAAATTTGTGGGTTGACTCAACACCCTTATCAGTCCAGTCCATTTCACTTTCAGGAGCAGAAGCAAACAGAATGAAAACCCTTATAGTATCAGGACCAAACTTTTGCATTATTTCACTCGGATCAACAGTATTTCCCAAAGATTTTGACATTTTGGCTCCGCCCTTAAGAACCATTCCCTGAGTTAA
Source organism: Candidatus Iainarchaeum sp. (assembly GCA_002687735.1). Lineage (GTDB taxonomy): Archaea > Iainarchaeota > Iainarchaeia > Iainarchaeales > Iainarchaeaceae > UBA493. The sequence goes on from NZBD01000016.1 coordinate 54,130, forward strand.
GAGTCTTTTGAAAGGTTCATCAAACTTCACAAGACCTTCATCTCTCAGAACTTTGGTGAAAAATCTGGCATAAAGCAAATGCAGAATAGCATGCTCTATACCCCCAATGTACTGATCTACAGGCATCCAATATTGAGCAGATTTTTTATCAAAAGGCAGGTTTGTTTCCTTTGGGGAAGTAAACCTCAAAAAGTACCAGGAAGAATCAACAAAAGTGTCCATAGTGTCAGTATCTCTTCTTGCTTTTGCTCCGCAATTAGGACAATCAGCATTAACAAAATGCTTCACAGTTTCCAATGGGTTTCCACCTGTATTGAAATCTGCTTCCTTTGAATCAGGGAGCTTTACAGGTAAATCTTTTTCAGGAACAGGAACAGTGCCGCACTTATCACAATAAATAATTGGAATTGGCGTTCCCCAAAATCTTTGTCTTGAGATAAGCCAGTCCCTTAATTTATAATTAGTTGTAATTTTTCCGAATTTTTTCTTTTTTAACCATTTAGCTATTTTTGGCAAAGCTTTTTTGTTATCCATTCCGCTGAATTCTCCAGAATCAAAAAGAATTCCATCATCAGTAAACGCATCCTGATAATCATCCGGACTTATTGGTTTTCCATCCTTACTTATAACAAATTTCAAAGGCAAGTCATACTTTCTCGCAAATCTGAAATCTCTTTTATCATGCGCATCACACATTACAATTCCAGAACCGTACATCAGAGCAAAGTTTGAAACAAAAATAGGAACTTTTTCTCCGTTAACCGGATTGATAGCATATTTTCCTGTAAAAACCCCTTCCTTTTCCTTTTCTTCATTCTGCCTATCAACCATACTTTGTTTTTTAACACTTGCAATAAATTCTCGTACCTGTTCTTCAAGACCGGTTCCTTTAACTAATTCAGGAATCATAGGATGTTCAGGAGCTATTGCTAAAAAAGTTACACTAAAAATAGTGTCACATCTTGTTGTATAAGTAGGTAAAATTTTATCGGTTCCATCAAGCTTAAAATGAATGTCTACTCCTTCACTTTTCCCAATCCAGTTTTTTTGCATTGTTTTTACTCTTTCGGGCCACTCATCAAGTTTTTCCAAATCTTTAAGCAACTCATCAGCATAATCGGTTATTTTGAAAAACCATTGTTCTAAATCTTTTTCAATAATCTCTGTGTCTGCGTGACGCCAGCATTTTCCATCAACAACCTGTTCATTAGCAAGAACAGTATTGCATTTACCGCACCAATTTACAGGAGATTTTTTTTTATAAGCTAAACCTTTCTCAAGCATCTTTAAGAAAATCCACTGATTCCATTTGTAATACTCAGGAACACAAGTGGCTATTTTTCTGTTCCAGTCATAACTGTAACCAAGTTCTTTCATCTGACTAACCATGTCATCCATTCTCTGGAAAGTCCATTCTTTTGGATCAGCATTATTATCAATTGCCGCATTTTCAGCAGGCAGGCCAAAAGCATCAAAACCTGTGGGATACAGAACATTGTGGCCTTTCATTTTCATGAAACGCGCTATACAGTCCCCAATAGAGTAGTTCCTAGCGTGTCCCATATGGAGCTTTCCGGAAGGGTATGGAAACATCTCTAATACATAGTACTTTTTCTTCTTGGAATCCGCATCAGAGGCGAAAATTCCTTCCTTCTCCCATACTTTCTGCCACTTCTTAGCAACCTTGTTCAGATCAATTTGCATGATAGAATCACTCTTTGGAACGTTTTTAAA
>NZBD01000017.1 GCA_002687735.1 Candidatus Iainarchaeum sp.
AGAATTTGAGGTGAGCCAATGAAAAAGTACGTATACATGTTTGATGAAACTAAGAAACCCAATACTTGGGCAGCTATTTTAACACTGGGAAACAAAGGTGCACAGCTGGCTGAAATGACAAGAGCCGGTTTAAGGGTTCCGTATGGATTTACTGTTTCCACACACGGGTGTAATGATTATTATTCACATGGAAAAAAATGGCCAAAAGGACTCGACAAACAGGTAAGACAATCATTGGCTAAACTTGAGAAAAAAATGAAGAAAAAATTCGGAGACCCAAAAAATCCATTGTTTGTTTCTGTAAGATCCGGTTCTTATGTTTCAATGCCGGGAATGATGGACACTGTTTTGAATCTTGGAATGAATGATAAAACTGTTGATGGTTTTGCTAACCTGACCAAAAACCCAAGAGCGGCTTATGACTCTTACAGGAGATTCATCAACATGTTTGGTGATGTTGTAATGGGTGTGCCTCATCATAAATTTGAAGCAATTATTTCTGCGGTAAAAAAGAAAGTTGGTGCTAAAGAAGACACTGATTTAACAGCTGATGATTTGAAAGTGGTTGTTGAAAAATACAAGGCACTTGTAAAGAAAACTAAGGGAAAATCTTTCCCACAGGAACCCATTAAACAATTAGAAATGGGGATAAGTGCTGTTTTCAGTTCTTGGAATGCTCCAAGGGCTGTTTCTTACAGAAGAATAAACAATCTTAGAGGAGATGCAGGAACAGGAGTTAATGTTCAGGCAATGGTTTTCGGTAACATGGGAAAAGATTCAGGAACAGGGGTTTCTTTCACTAGAAATCCGGCAACCGGAGCAAGAGAACATTATGGAGAATTCCTGATTGATGCTCAGGGGGAGGACGTTGTTGCGGGAATCAGAACACCAAGGCCTGTGGATGATATGAAAAAAACCCATCCGAAAGTTTACAAGGAACTCCTGGGAATTTATGCAAAACTGGAAAAGCATTACAGAGAATTACAGGATTTCGAATTCACTTTTGAAAAAGGAAAACTCTACTTATTACAAACCAGAAACGGTAAAAGAACAGCTCAGGCAGGAGTAAAAATTGCAGTAGATATGGTTAAAGAGGGCTTAATCAAAAAAAATGAGGCGCTTCTCAGAATTAAACCTGAACAATTAGATCAGTTGCTGCACAAGCAGCTGGATTCTAAAGCAAAAAGTTCAACAGAAACAATTGCAAAAGGAATTGCTGCTTCTCCCGGAGCTGCGGTTGGAAAAATTGTTTTTACGGCTGAGAGAGCAACTGAACTGAAAGCAAAAGGAGAAAAAATAATTCTTGTCAGAACAGAAACTTCCCCAGAGGATATTGAAGGAATGGATGCAGCTGAAGGAATTTTAACAGCAAGAGGCGGAAAAACAAGCCACGCTGCGGTTGTTGCCCGAGGAATGGGAAAATGTTGTGTTGCAGGATGCGGAGAACTTCACATTAATGAATCAAAAAAAGTAATGACTGTTCCAAAGAAAGGAATTACTTTGAAAGAACTTGATTGGATTGCTCTTGATGGGGGAACCGGAGAAGTTTTCAGGGGGCAGATGCCTTTAGTTGAACCGAAGCTTTCAGGAAACTTTTCCACACTAATGAAGTGGGCTGATTCAATAAGAAAGCTCGGAATAAGAACCAATGCTGAAACTCCAAAAGATAGTGCTGTTGCAAGAAACTTTGGAGCTGAGGGAATTGGTTTGGCAAGAACTGAGCATATGTTCTTTGATGGAACCAGAATAGAAGCTGTAAGACGGATGATTCTTTCTGAGAATGAAAAAGGCAGAAGAAAAGCACTTGCAAAATTATTGCCATTCCAGACAAAGGACTTTGAGGGAATTTTCAAGACAATGGATGGTTTGCCGGTAATAATCAGATTGCTGGATCCGCCTTTGCATGAGTTTTTGCCTAAGGAAGAATCAGATATAAAGCATTTGGCGAAAAAAATGAAGATTAAACCTTCAAGGATCAAGGAATTAATTGAATCTCTTTCAGAGTTCAACCCGATGTTAGGACACAGAGGCTGCAGGTTGGGAATTACTTATCCTGAAATTACAGAGATGCAGGTTACGGCAATTTTCAAGGCTGCTTTGAACATGAAAAAGAAAAAAGTAAAAGTTTTCCCTGAAATAGAGGTTCCGCTTGTTGGGAATGTAAAAGAGTTCTTAGCACAAAAAGAAATAATTGAACAAGTTGCTAAAGATCTGAAAGTTAAGGGAAAATTGAAATATAAAATCGGGACAATGATTGAGGTTCCACGAGCTTGTGTTACAGCAGGAAAAATAGCTGAGGAAGTTGACTTCCTTTCATTCGGAACAAATGATCTAACTCAGACTACTCTTGGTTTTTCAAGGGATGATGCAGGAAAATTCATTGCAATTTACCTTGAAAAGGGAATTCTTGAGATTGATCCTTTCCAGAGTATTGATCAGGAAGGGGTTGGAAAATTAATGATTCAGTGTGTAAAAGCCGCAAGGAAAGTTAATCCAAAAGTAGATATTGGGATTTGTGGAGAACACGGAGGAGACCCTTCTTCTGTTGAATTCTGCCATAAAATTGGTTTGAACAATGTTTCTTGCTCTCCTTACAGGGTTCCGATAGCAAGATTAGCAGCAGCTCAGGCTGTTTTGAAAGAAAAGAAAAAGTAATGGAAGTGTCTTACTTCCACTACTCCCTGATACTGTTGTATTGTTCTGCAATTTTTTCATTCAGGAGTTTAAGGAAACGTTCTTTATTTTCTTTTTTCAGTTTAACTCCTGCAGCTATTGCATGGCCGCCGCCTTCATTTCCTTCCCCTAATTCTTTGCAGATTTTCCTGAAAGCAAGCCCTAAATTCAGGCCTTTTTGCAGCAACTCTTTTGTAGCTCTGCCGCTTAATTTTAATGATTCATCATCGTTCTGAGCTATTGCTATGATTGGTTTGTTGTTTTCAATAATTCCGGAACCATAAAGCATTCCGGCAACTATGCCAACTATTGAATCTTTTATTTGTGAACCTGAATCAAAAAAATAAAAATTTTCCTCTTCCAAAACACCATTGCTTGTAACAAACTCTATTCCTTGTCTCAATTGGCGTCTGTGTTCCTGCATAAGTGACATCGCAGTAAGCAAAAATTCTCCCCTGTCCCCTAAGCAAACTTCTATCCCTATCTCTGCTTTTCCGTGGCGTCCGCATGCATTCAGTAATGTTGAAAATTCTTTTACGTCACTTAAAGGGCTTTTTCTGTTTTCATTTGGGAAAGTATAAACATCTCCGATTAGTTCTTTGATTTTCCATTCAGGAACATTAAATTTATGCAAATGCAATATCAAAGCGGTTGTTAGTTTCTTTTTTTCTTCAGAACTTAAATCAATGTAAGTTCTCCATGTTTCTCCTCTTTTGAGATCAATTCCTGTTTCATGCAAAAAACTTACACAATTTTCCTGATTGGCTGTTAGTTCCGGAAGCATCGGAGATGAGCTGAACATTAAGAAAGATGTTAGAGGCCTTGTGACTCTGCCGTAAAGTTTCAGATCCTTTTCAACAACAATCAATCCTTTTTCCTGACCTTCTTTCAAAATTTCTGCATTCATCCCAATCAGGGAACCGTGAAAGTCCTGCATATCTCCTATTGCTCCAACAATTGCCAATGGAACTAAATCTGTGTTTTTTTCGTTAAGTGTTTTTGCAAATAAATAAGCAATTCCGGAAGCACTTATTTCATTTCCTCCATTGATTCCATGATTGAAAGGCGAAAAATGGTTTGGGTGGTCTGCTTTTATTTTTTCGTGATGATCAAAAACAAATAAGTTATCTCCAAACTCCTCAATTAAATATTCCAGCTGAGCAGAACCAAAATCAACAAACACATAGTTTTCACCTAAACCTTTGATTTCTTCGGTTGTTTCTTTGTATAATTGTTTGACCCATTTTTTGGTTACTTTTTTCCCTTCTCTTTCCAAAGCTTTAACAAGTATTGCGCCTGAGGAACATCCATCCGCATCATAATGATGAATCACAACAAAATTGTCTCTTTTCTTCACTCTGTATGCAATATCCTGCATTTTTTCTTTCCAATCCATGAATTATTACTCCTAAGGAGTGTTTTTAAGTGGTTTCAGGGCAGATTGCCACTGCAATTAATAACCATTTTCAGGTAGTGTATTTTTATGGGCATTCTGGATTTTCTGAAACAAAAAGCAAAACCTGTTTCTTTGGAAGAATCGAAAAAAATAGCCATGGCTGAATTCGATGCTGAAAAGAATGAGATTATTGATTTTTCCTCCAAAAAGTTTGCTGAAATAAAGCATCTTTCAATACGATTAACTAAAAGTGCATCTTTGTTTGAAAATCACAAAATAGATCTGGATGAAGGCAACAAAAGATACAGGCAGATTGTTGTTACTTCTCAAAAAAATCTTGTAAGACAGTTAAAGGGAATTTCTAAAAAAATTGTTCCTCCAACTGATTTTGAAACAAATAATCTAAGAGAATATATTACAAAATCCACCTTGGTTATTACTAATGATCTGATGCCTTACTGGAAAAATATTGCTTTGGCAAAACTAATGCTTAAGGATGAAGTGAATTCAATAGGGGATGACCTAAAAGAACTCTTAGGGGCTTTAGAACAGCTTCACAAGAAAGCATTTTCTGAAAAACTGATTAACTTAGAGAAAATAAATGAATTACTTGAAAAGATTGAGGATAATAAAAAACTTTTAGAGGAATTAGACTTAAAAATTTCTGATTCAAAAAATAAACTAAAGGAAAAAGAAAAAATTGTTGTAAGGCTTGATGGAAAAATTTCTGACAAGAAAAATTCCAAGGAAGTGGAATCTCTTAATGAATTCACGGACAAAAAAGAACGTTTTGAAAAACAAAAACAGGAACTTGTATCTAATTTTAATTCTGAACTAGCACCTATTGAAAAAATACTTAAGAGACTTCAGTCTGCTGCAGAATCAACCAAAATGCTTGACCGTAAAGAAAAGGAGCTTCTGGGTTTTCTTTTGGAAACCCCTGCTTTAGCAATAACTTTAGATCCAAAAGGAACGGCATTCAAGAATGTTATTGTGAAAGCAGAAAAGCTGGTAAAAGAAGGAACGATTCCTCTTAAAGATAAAGAAAAGGAAAAGAAATTTGAGGCATTGTCAAAATTAATGAAAAAGGATTTTTTCTCCGATTATTTCTGGAAGCTTAATAATGTACAATCAGACCTTAATCAGGTTGAAAAGAGAATTGCAGGATTAGATATTTCTGCAGAACTGAAAACACTTGAAGCGGATTTGAAAACTGAGGGAAAAGAACTTTCTCAATTAAACTGGTCGGTGAATAAATTAGAATCCGAAAAGATTTCCATTAATGAGGAAATTCTATTATTAGATAAAAAAAATTCACGGATTTTTAATTTGATTTTTGACAAAAAATTCGAAGTTAAAAATTAATTGTGAAACCGACAAATCATTTTATTTCCTCATAGGGCTATTGTTTTGTCCACAAACTGGGCTATTGTTTTTGTAATAACCTCATTTTGTTTTGCGTCTGAGGTCAGAAGCAATGCTGAAGACTTGTTTGCATTTGTTTTCCCTATTAAAGTGTGAACAAATTTTTCAGTGGAAGATTTATCATTATAAATCAGAAGTGTTGAAATAGAATCTAACACCAATATTGTTTTTGCTTTTCCGTCAAACTTTTTCACTACCTGAATCATGGCCTCGGTTAAATCTTTAGGAGACTCTAAATAAACCACGTTAGGTGCCTTTTTTGGTTCAAGGTTTCTTTCGATAGAAATCATGTCAATGAAAAAAATTTTATTAGGGTCAAGATTTTCTTTCTGCAAGTCCTGCATAATTTTAAGATAACCTGCATTCAAAGACAAAAATATAACTTGTACATCTGATTTTGAATATTTTTGTATTATTCCGTCTCTTATTCCGGAGTATTCTTTTGGCTCTACTAACGCAAGAATTGTGAATGGTTCTTTTAGTTCATTCAAAGAATGAATTACCCTTATACTTAACTGGCTCTGTTTATTGAGTAATTTTTCAAGTTTTTCTTCACTCCAGTTTTCAGTTGGCATTATTTACACCTCATCAAATAATTCTGATTTTGCCAGAACTTTTATTCCTTCAGATGTGATTTTTACTGGTTTTAATTTTTCGGTTATTTCAGTGTTTCTCATCTTTAGAACTGCAATGCTTCTCACAAAACGATTTTTCATTTTTGTGTGATAAATAAGTATTACTCCGTCAGCAACATATTCTTCCAACCCGTACAAAGATGACATCTTATCAAGACTTATTTCGTTTGTTATTATGGTTGTTGTTTCTATTGCTTTTAGCATTTTTCCAAGGGAAACAATTCTTTTTCTTGCATCTAACTCACGATCAAAAAATAATCTGAATATAACTCCAGGATCAATAACAACTCTTTTTGCACTTATTGCTTTTACGTTATCCTCCACCGCTGCTTTTAATCTTTCAAAGTCATAAAGTTCAATTGTGATTATCAGTAATTTCCCAGCATCAACAAGTTTCTTCAAATCCCATCCAAATTCTCTTGCTCCTTCATAAATAGTTTGTTCTGTTTCTTCCAGAGAAACGTAAACTGCATTTTCATTGAATTTTGTTATCCCTTCATAGATAAACTGCCAACACAATACTGTTTTTCCTGAACCTGGGTCTCCGCTTAAAACAACTAAGTTTCCTTTTGGGATTCCGCCATTCATCATTTCATCAAGTCCTGAGACTCCGGATCTGACTCTTTTAACATCAAATTTTTCAGTTTTTTTTTCTGGCATTAAAATTCACTCAAAAAATAAGTCAAGAGGCTATTATTAAGACTATCCTCTGCACCTACAACTTGTAGATAAATAGACTCTATTTTATTGGAATTTTGATTTTTGGGGCTTGTGTAGATAAATCGATATTTAGTTTGTTTTCGTGGTATTCCATTATCAGCACGCAGAGATTATGACAAACTGCTTTACAGAGGATTTCATTCACATTGGCAGTATTGTTTTTTGTTTTCAGGTTTCCGCTGAATGCTTGTTTGACCATATTGAACGTTGTTTCTACGTTGCTTCTTTTGTGGTAGTGTTCTCCCCATTCTTGGGGTTTGTTTTTGAAGTACCAGTACATTTTGTTCCAGATGTGCCCAACATTCCGTTTAGGGGCGGTGTTTGATTTATAAGGGACGTACGGTGTTGCTCCTATTTCTGCTATTGCTTCAAGGTTGCTTTTGCCAAGATAGGCTTTGTCTGCTGAGACTTCTTTTATTTCAAAATCAATTTTTGCCTTGTTCAATAATGGAATTAGTTGTGAGTAATCAGAACCGCTTTCATCTGTAACTTCAACAGCAGTAATCACGTTTGATTTTGTTCCCACAAAGTAATGTGCTTTCAAGTAGTGTTTTTTCTCCACTTCTTTTC
>NZBD01000018.1 GCA_002687735.1 Candidatus Iainarchaeum sp.
AACGGTGGATTTAACATTAAGACTTTCATAATTATAAATCTCCAGTTAGTATCTGTGAAAAGAAAATTCCTGCGGCCATTGATATTATTGCTATTATTAGGTACATTCAAATCACTTAAACAAAAATTCACTTACTATTTTGAATAAAATATATCCTATTACTCCTGCAACAAAATAAATTATATACTTGTTCATCTAGTCACGTTCACAATCGTTAATCGATTATTAATTATAATTTGCCCTTTTTAAAGGGTTTCTGGTACGTTAACCACTATTTGTTTTCCCCGACAAATTTGTTAACTCTTAGTAATTCATCGAAAGAGCCTGCATCAAGCCATTCTTCCTTTAATTTTGATGCCTTCAGAGAACCATCTTTTATGTAGAAGTTATGCAGATCGCTTATCTCAAGTTCACCTCTTGCACTTGGTTTCAGACCTTTAATTAATTCAAACACCTGCGGCGTATACATGTAAACTCCGATAGCAACCCAGTTTGTAGGCGGGTCTTTTGGCTTTTCAACAACCTCAGTAACCTTATCTCCATCAAGCACAGCTACCCCTGCTTTTGAGGCCTCTTCTTTTGTTGTTTTATAAATAAGAATTCTTGATTTTTCATTTCCCTTCTCAAACTCTTCAACAAATGGTTTTATTTTTTCAAAAAGAATATTATCTCCATTGATTGAAACAAATTTATCATTCCCTACAAATTCCTTTGCCAAACCAATAGCTTGGGGCAAACCTCCAGCTTCATCCTGAACTCTAAATGTAAAGTTAACCCCGAAATCTTTTCCTGAACCAAGCAAAGCAAATATTGCTCCTGCATGATGTGTTCCTGTAATAACAAGAATATCCTTTATACCTGCATCCTTCAATGTCTGAATTGGATAATAAATCATTGGCTTATCATAAATTGGCAATAAATGTTTATTGCTAGTTTTTGTGAGCGGCAATAACCTTGATCCTGTGCCGCCTGCTAAAATAATCCCCTTCATTTTTTCACCTTCAATGGTTTCCACCATGATTCGTTATTCTTGTACCATTCTACCGTTTCTTTTAAGCCTTCATCAAAATTTTTTTCAGGTTTCCATCCAAATGATTCTAATTTTGAACTATCCAAACTGTATCTTAAGTCATGACCTTTTCTGTCCTCGACATGTTCAATCATTTCTTCGCCTTTTCCCATCATGTTGAGAATTCTTTTAGTAAGTTCAATATTGCTTAACTCGTTGCCCCCGTCTACATTGTAAATGTTTCCTTTTTTTCCTTTCTGCCCTGCAATTAGAATTCCTTTGCAATTATCTTTCACGTAAAGCCAGTCTCTTATATTTTCTCCTGTGCCATAAACAGGAACTTTTTTGTTTTCCATTAAATTAGTTACAAAAAGCGGAATTAATTTCTCAGGAAACTGGTAAGGCCCATAATTGTTTGAGCTTCTGGTTATGCATGCATTGAAATCAAAAGTGTTCACATAACTCAAAACCAGCAAATCACTGGCTGCTTTTGATGCAGAATAAGGGTTTCTTGGTTCGAGCAAATCTTTTTCCGTGCTTGAACCTTCTTCCACTGAACCATAAACCTCATCAGTTGAAACATGAATAAATTTTTCAACTCCTTTAGCCATTGCAACATCCATCATGTTCTTTGTTCCCAGAACATTAGTCATTATGAAAGGGTCAGAGTCATTAATTGAATTATCAACATGGCTTTCTGCAGCAAAATGGAAAACAGTATCAACTCCTTCCATTGCCTTTTCAACATCAGCCCTGCTTTTAATATCCCCTTTCACAAAAGTGTACCGTTCATTGTCCTGAACATCCTTCAGATTTTCCGGATTTCCTGCATAAGTAAGCAAATCAAGATTAACAACTTCTAATTCAGTTTCTTCAAGCAGCATTCTAACAAAATTACTGCCTATAAAACCGCATCCGCCTGTTACTAGTACTTTTTTCATAAAACCACTTCAACTAATATAAATTAGAAAGCATTAAAATAGTGTTTTTTGGTACATTCGCCCTAAATAAGCAGTTTCCCAAACCTCAAAGACCCTATAAACCTGCTTGTTTTTACCGCCAAAACATAACCCATTCCACCAAGAATTATCGCTAAAGTATGGATAGGGGTCTTGTTTTCCATGAAAGTTATTCCTCTTGGGGAGCTTAAGTTCATTTTTTTCCCTTTTTCCCACAAACCTGTTGCTACTCTGAAATCCTGCATTGGATCAATCAAAAAACCGTATTTGATGTGCAAAAACTCCTCACATTCTTTAGTAGGGTGTTTTTTGTAAAGCAATACATCATTCTGATGATAATAAAGCCTTTGAAGAACATGCTTTACCAAACCCATGAACCCGGTTGGCTTTGCCTCCTTGTGATCATGCTCATAGTTTGGCTTGATTAGTTTGAACTCATAACCAAAATCCATTATCTTGAAACTCAGATCAGTATCTTCACGATAATAACCATAATCCTCGTCATATCCGCCGGTTTTATCCAAAATACTTTTTCTGAATCCTGTTGAAGTGCCTCCATAATAATCGTAACCGCTTACAACCCCGGTTTTTTCTGAATTAAACCCAGCAACCATTTTTTGCAGCCAATCTTTTTTTGCAATACAATCATGATCCATATTAATCACAATTTCATATTTTGAATTCTGGATTCCTTTATTCCGTGCTTTGCAAACCCCGGAATTTTTCTGATGAAAAACACTAAGTTTTTGTTTTCCTTTTTTATATTTCTCCAGAAATTCTTTTGTTCCGTCTTTGCTTCCGTCATTAACAACAATAATTTCATATTTTCCATTGAAATTTTGTTTCAAAAGAGAATTCAGGGTTTTCTCAAGAGTTTTTTTGTTATTGTAAGTAGCAACAACAATACTTGCGTTCATTTCAATTCCTCGTTGTAAAATTTTTCAAGCAATTCATTTATTTTTCCCCTTGCAACTTTCTTTGGAGTAAAATATTTCAGTTCCTCAAGCTTTTTCCCAAGTTCTTTTACATCCCATGCAACCAACCCGAGCTTTTTTTGTTCAACAACTTCCGCCAGTTCAAGCTGGTGATCATTTGTATGTTCTCCAAACTCTTTTCTTCTTGGAATAACAATCATTTTCTTTCCAAGGTTCTTGCACAACCCAATGTTGCCTTCGCCTGCATGAGTAATAACAATATTTGCTTCTGAAAGTTTTTTGTTAAACTCATCAAGTGTAAGAAATCTTGCAAATTCACTTTTAGGTTTGTAAGAACTATGTCCAATCTGGCAGAAAACCTTTTCCTTAATTTTTCCTTTTTCAACAAGCAGGTCAACTTCCTTAAGAAGCCTGTCAAAATTTTGTGGGTGCGTTCCAAGAGTAACAAAGATAAGTTTATTCAAAAAATACTCCCTCCATAAACTCCTTTTGGATAATATTTCTCAAGTTCTTTCCACTGGTAAATAAAAAGGTCAGAAAATAAGTAAGCAATTTTTCCGCTTATGCCTGGTTTTGTTGGTCTGCAGAAACTTTCAATAAAAACAATTTTTTTCCCAAGAATTTTTCCCGCTACACAAACAACCAGACCAACATCTGCGCCAGTTGAAACAATAACCTCTGGGTTTTCCTTCCTTAAAACATTAATTGACTGAAAAAAGCTCTTTATTGTGGCTATGGGGTTTCTCCCGGGAAGTTCCGCAAAGAAAACGTTTTCCTTTTCTGAAAGGCTCTCAGTGTCCTTTCTTTTGAAGGTAATAAAGAAATGTTCTTTTTTCCCGTAAAAATCCCTGAGCTGGAGCATTTCAGATAAATGTCCTCCCGCAGAACAAGCTAAGCATATTTTAACCATTAACAAATTGCTCTAGGGGGAAATTAAAGCTTATTGGTATAATGTCAATTTATTTGAATCTAATTAGTACATTATTAGAATTAAAATCCTTAATTTGGCTTATAAACCTTATGAATTATCTTATAATAATGCTTGAGAAGATTAAGAGTTATTTATCAGGCCATGAAAAGGAACTTTTATTCGGAGTGCTTATTTTTCTTCTGGCTTTTGCTATCAGAGCCCACTTAATGATCTATGATTTTATGTTCGGGTTTGATCCTTACTTCCACGCTCGTTTAGCACAGTATGTTGCTGAAACCCTGACGCTTCCAAGTGTTGACCCTCTTGCGTATTTTCAGATTGAGGAAGGTGCGGGGCTTCCAGCAAGTGGTGCATTCTTCTGGTTTTTTACCGCAATCATATTCAAAATAGTTACTCTTGGAGCAGCATTCAGTAAAGATTCGTGGGTTGTTGCAGTAAAAGTCTTTCCGGCTATTTTCGGAGCACTGATCAGTGTTGCAATGTACTTCCTTGGAAAGGAAATGTACAGCAAGAAAGCAGGAGTCACAATGGCGCTTTTTGCAGCAGTGATTCCAAGTTTTGTTTACAGAACAATGGCTGGTTTCTTTGAGGAGGATGCTCTTGGATTTTTATGGATGGTTTTAGGGTTAGTCTTTTTTGTAAAAGCAGTAAAGAATGCTGAATTTAATTCAGAAACAATAAAAAATGCTGTAATTGCTGCAGGATTATTTGCATTAATGGCCTGGACCTGGCAGATGTTCCTGTTAGTTCCTATAATTCTTGTGGCTTGGTTTCCAAGCACTGTAATTTTAATGTGGTTCAGGAAAGAAAACAATGAAAAAATATTTAATCTCACAAAAACTTTTGCAATAACATTTATCTTATTTTCAGTGGTTGCTTCAGCTCTTGTTGGAACCGGCTGGATTGACACCACAACAGGTTATGTAACAAGTTACCTTCCCGTTACTGAAAATAATATCGAGAGAATAAACACTCCTGGTGGAGATGGTACAAGTGTTTACAGTATAAGTGTTGGTGAGGAACAACAGGGTTTCAGGTTTTGGGGTAATAAATACAATGCGTTAATCGCTTTCCCGTTTGCTGCAATATTACTATTCATTCCATATCGTTTGCTCAGAAAAAAAAATGATTATGTTTCATTCATGATTTTTTACTGGGTATTGGTAGCAATGTTCATGGCTTTTATAAGATTAAAATTCACTTATGTTTTTGGTTTGCCTATAGCAGCTGCAGCAGGAATAACCCTGCATGAGTTGTTTTCATGGGTTGGGAACAGAGCAAGCTTTGAGAAGAAAACAATAGCATTTGTTTTAGGGTTCATGTTTTTGGTTGGAATAGCTGCTGGATCCTTCTTTGTTGCACAGAACGTTCCGAATATTGAGCAGAACAATGGCTGGAAAGAATCCTTGCTATGGATTAATGAGAATACTCCTGAAGATGCAACTTTCTTCAACTGGTGGGATGAAGGCCACTGGGTTACTTTTATTGCTGAAAGAGGAGTTAGTGCTGATAACAGGAATTATATATTCAAGTCCAACTCGGATGTTGCTACCTTTATGCTGACGGATTCAAAAGAGGAAGCAATAGCCATTGTTAATGAGTACAACCCAACTTACATTCTTTTAAGCGAGGACCTGATTGGTAAAATGGGTTCTTTGGGGTTGTATGCATATAACCTAACTGATCATACCGATCCAAGAGTTTCAAAATACTTTTCAGTTCAAATGAATTGCGGAAGGTCAGGAGATTCTTTATCAGGAAACGTTAGTGTTCAATGCGGAGGGAATGTACTTACAGAACAAGATTACCTTTCTTTACCTTTCAAAAGGCTTGAAGAACCAAATCAGTTACTTGGCGATTCTCAGAGAGTTTTTATTTACCGGAATGAAATCGGAAGCAAATTATTTATAATGAACAAGGCAGCTAATGATTCAATGATTGTAAAGCTTTTCTTTAATATTGATAATGAGCCTGAGTTTGATGAAATTTATTCAAATAAAGAAGTCAGAATTTTTAAGTTAGTTTAATTGTAAGAAGGGTTATTGTGGTTCTAAGCTTTGAGTTTTTCCTTTCATTGTTTTTTGTTTTTTTATCCTCGTTTGTTCTAACTTATTTAGTAACTCCTGTTTTAATCAGAAAAATAACTGCAAGAGGTTTAACTGGCAGAGATATGAACAAGTTAATGGGAAAACCTGTTGCAGAAATAGGGGGTATAGCTCCGTTGCTTGGAATTTCTCTTGGAATAATTGTTGCAATTTTTGTTTCTACTTATCTCGGGTTTTTTGAATTTGATTTAACAATATTGTTTGCTGCATTCCTTACAATTTTCATGGTTGGTTTTATCGGAGTTATAGATGATTTGATTGGCTGGAAAAAAGGAATAAGACAATGGCAGCATGCTTTGTTTCCGTTGTTTGCTGCGCTTCCTCTTATGGCGATTCAGGCAGGAACTGACTTTTTGGTGTTACCATTCATAGGTCCTGTTTCAATCGGGATTTTTTATTCCTTGCTTTTAGTTCCTTTGGGAATCACCGGGGCAAGTAATGCGTTTAATATGCTGGCCGGATTTAATGGACTTGAAGCCGGTTTGGGTATAATTATAATTTCAACTCTTTCTTTAATCGCTTTTATGACTGGTTATCCCGAAGCGCTTATTATTGGAATTGCAATAATTGCTGCTCTGTTAGCTTTCCTGAGATACAACTGGTTTCCTGCAAAAGTATTTGGGGGAGATTCATTAACTTTAATGATAGGTGCGGCAATAGCAACAATTTCTATTATTGGAAACATGGAAAAAGTAGCAATCACTTTAATCGGATTACACTGGATCGAACTTGTTTTCAAAGGCCGTTATAAGTTCCAGACAGAATCATTCGGAATCCCTCAAAAGAACGGAACTTTAAAAGCGCCAAAAAAAATAGGTTCATTTACTCATTTTTTGCTTTCAATACACCCAATGAAAGAACAACAGTTAGTATTAGTGATTCTTGGGCTGCAAGTAATACTTTCAGTAGTAGTTTTATTTTTGTTTTTCTTTGCCCTGTTTTAGCAACTTTAGGCAAATTTAAATAATACAACTATGTTATATGATGATGAATAAAGCCGTAGGGTTATTTATTATTAGTATTCTGTTTATTTCGGGTTTTGCGATTTCTCAGAATGATCTTTCTGATCAGATAAATTCTCAGACAAGGGAATTTTTCCACAGATTTTCTGAAAATACTGCTGAGTCTCATATAATAACTGCACAAGATATGGCTTCTTCCAGCTCTGTAAAAGCTATTGCAAGTGAAATTATACCTTCCAATGTTTGTTTAAGTCTTGGAAAATATTCTTCTTCTCCTGAATGGTTTTTAGGATCGGGAGGAAAAACCATTCGTTATCTGAAAGAATTTGATCAGGAACTTGAGTTTTTTGTTTTCTGTGAAAAAGGATCAAAATTAAAACAAGTAGCTTCTTTTTTTCCTGAAGAAAAAATTAACGAAGATTACATTTCACACTGTCCGCAGTTAACCCCTGAGAATGAAGAAGTTGTTTGTGCAGTTATACTTGCTAACACGACTCCTTTTTCAGGTCAGGAATCATCAGTTTCTTACCAGATTTTTTTCTTATTCGGTATTTTGGTTATTTTACCATTGCTTTTCCTTTTCAGTTCCAAAAATATAAACGTTAAACTGTTCACTCTGATAAAAACAGTGTTCCTGCTTCTGCTTTTTGTTGTGTTTTATTTATTCAATCTGATCCTTTCAGGCATTACAACAGTGTTACTTTTGTTCTTTTTCTTTGTGCAAATAAATCTTTCCATAGCCCCGATTATTCTTGGTTTGTATGCTGATGAAACCTCTCTAATAAAACTCGGGATAAAATTAGTGTTATTGCTTGAAACGGTTGGTCTTATAGTTTCGCTTATTTTGATTGCTCCACTTTTATGAAACCAATAGAATAATAAAAAATAAGAATAAGTGATTAGCAGCGTTTCAGATGCTCCGTTCATAGAACAGTGCAAACCAATACGCTAGCAGGCTTAACTTCTGTGTTCGGAATGAGAACAGGTGTTTCCCTACCGCTATGACCGCTAATCAATACTAATTGCATTTGCCAATGTTTAAAAACCTTGGGTTTCCACAGTTCCCCTCTTGCGGGGACTCCCTTTGGTCGCACTGTGGGCTACGATGCACTCTGCTTTGCAGGGGGCTGACAGGCTCCGCTGGCGCTATTTCTTTTTAGCTTTTTTCGCTGGTTTTTTAGCTTCTTTCTTCCCCTGCGGGGACTTCGTAGCAGCTGCTTTTTTTGGCTTTGCCGGAGCATTAATCTCCCGAATCATTTTTGAGGCTTTTCTCAGTCCTTTTTTCAATAGTTCCTCATTTTTTGCTCCTGCACAAATAAGCTTTCCGTTCTTGAATAGCAATAATGTCAGCTTTGGATCATGAATTCTTAGAATAGCACCTGGGAATTGTTCAGGTTCATATTCAACGTTATCTGATTCCATTGCTGTCTTGAACAAATCAAGTGTCATATGTAAATTAGCTGTTGTAACTAAGTTTACAACTGTATAATCTGCATTCTTTTGTACTTTCACGTTTTTCTGTATTTCATGTATCATTTTTGAGGCTTTATGAATAGCCTGCGGTATCTGTATTTCAGAGCTTGCGCCTGAGCAGATTACTTTTCCATTTTTGAAAAGAAGCATTGATACTTTTGGTTCTTTTAGTTTCAGGATCGCGCCTGGGAATTGTTCTGGCTCATATTCAATATTTGGTATGGTAATTGCCAAGTTGTATAAATCAATAGTTGTGTTCAAATTTGCCGAAGCAACAATATTTACAATAGTGTACTGCATTAAAGATCCCCCTTCAAAACCTTTCTGGTTATTTATAAACCCTTTAAAAAGGTTTATAAAGGGCATATAAAAATGGTTTCGGTTGGGGAAGGGTGTTTGGTAATTAGGCTTTAATCAGTAGGTCTTGTTGAATTGGGTTTTTTGTGTGGAAACTGCTTTGTAAATCGAACTCAAAATA